>NZ_JBIWFT010000007.1:212399-226979 GCF_044763205.1 Kitasatospora sp. NPDC096204 | reverse complement strand
TCGAGCGGGCCGACTTCCTGTGTGTCCCGGTGGTGGGTTGGGGTGTCGTCCGGGCTGGGCCCGATGCCCGGCCGCCTTGTGCCAGAAGTCGACCTGGCCGACTTCCTGCGCGGCAGTACATGCCGCCGATGCCCGGCAGCCTCGTCATGCCATCGGCCCTGGGGGTCCAGCTGTCCCGCGCGCGGGAAGTCGACCTCGCCGACTTTCTGTGCGCGGTGGTTGGTTGGGGTGGGTTGCGCGGGCCGCTGCGGCTGAGCGGCCCGTGCGTGAAGGTGAAGGTCTGTGTCGTGCGCGGGAAGTCGAGCGGGCCGACTTCCTGTGTGTCCCGGTGGTGGGTTGGGGTGTCGTCCGGGCTGGGCCCGATGCCCGGCCGCCTTGTGCCAGAAGTCGACCTCGCCGACTTCCTGCGCGTTCCGGCGGCGGGTTGGGAGAGCGTTGCCTGGGCTTGTGTTGTCCGGGTGGTCGGGCTACCGCGTGGGAAGTCGATCCTGTCGACTTTCTGTGCGTGGGGATTGGTTGGGGTTGGACGGTCCGTGCCTGAGGACCCGTGTCGTACGCGCGAGAAGTCGACTCCGCCGACTTCTCGTGCGCTGCGCTGTCCGGGCTGTGGTGTTCGGGTGACCGGGCCATCGCGCAGGAAGTCGAGCGGGCCGACTTCCTGCGCGCAGTGGCTGGTTGAGCGGGGCGTACGGGGCCGCTGCGCCACGCCGACGGCAACAGCGGTGCGCCGGGGCAACCGGTTCGTCCCCGGGACTGCCCCGGCGGCTCTGGTCCGGGCGGCCCCGGCCCGGTAGGCAGGAGCGAGACGAGCCGAAGGCCGCCATCGGATGGGGAGCGCATGCACGACCGCAGCAGGGCCAGGACGACCGGCGCCGGCACCAGCCGCGAACCGGCCCGGCAACCCACCGGGCCACGGGCGGCGTCCGCAGCGCCCTGGAGCCCGATGGCCCAGCAGGCGGCCGCCGGGAACCGGGCCGTCGTGCAGATGCTGCGCCGGGCCGGCCACGGGCACGACGGGCAGCACGACGGGCAGCACGACGAGTTGCCCGAGGTGCAGCGTTCCGCCGTCCACGAGGTGCTGCGCGCGCCCGGGCGGCCCCTGGACGAGGCCGTCCGTACCGACATGGAGGCCCGGTTCGGCGCGGACTTCTCCGACGTGCGGATCCACAGCGGCCCGGCGGCCCGGTCCTCCGCGGCCGAGGTGGGGGCCCTGGCGTACACCTCGGGCAGCCACGTCGTGGTCGGTGCGGGCGGCGGGGACCGGCACACCCTGGCCCATGAGCTCGCGCACGTGATCCAGCAGCGCCGGGGCGCCGTCGCCGGGACCGACAACGGGGCCGGCCTGAAGGTCTCCGACCCCGCCGACCGGTTCGAGCGGGAGGCCGAGGCCACCGCGCGGCGCGTCATGGCCGGGCACCCGGACGAAGCGCACGACCACGGCGCCCCCGTACGCGACGCGCGGGCCGGTGGACCGGCCGCCGCCGTGCAGCGGATCGTCAAGGTCACCCCCGGCATGTACGCGCGGGGCGTGGGCGCCACCGACGAACAGCCGCTCACCGCGCCCCAGCTCGCGCGGTACCTGGCGATCGCCGTGCAGGACGAGGTGAACCGCGCCCACAAGCTCGACCCCCAGGGCGGGTTCAAGGCGAGGCTCGCCGCGATCAGGGACAGGCTCAAGCCCGCCACCCTCGACGTGCCCGAGGCCCTGCGGCTGACCACCGCGCTCGTCACCGCCGTGAACACCTTCCTGCAGACCCAGCAGGCCTACGTCTCCGACCACAACCCGCCGGAGCACGAGGACGGGCCGGGCGCCATGGTCCCGGTGCCGAACGCGGACACCCGGTACGCGACCGAGCCGAACACCGTGGACACCGGCTACTACCACACCTCCCTGTCCGGGAACACGGAGCCGTACTGGGGCAGCGACGACACGATGCGGGACAAGACCGCCCGCTCGCTCGGCCCGGTCGTCAACGGGGGACAGGCCCCGCAGGAGCAGCCCCGGCTGCAGAGCCACGCACGGGGCGGGGCGAACCTGCCGCTGAAGAAGCTGACGCTGAAGCAGGCCGTCGAGATGCTGCCGCGCCCGCTGCTCAACCTGGTCTTCGACGTGCGCTACCAGCTGGAGGACCCGGACCCCGGGCAGCAGCGGCCGGTGATCGACGAGCGGAGCCCGGCGCAGCAGGCGGTGCGCGACAAGAGCCCCAGCCAGCCGGGCACGCTGCGCAGTTGGCACCAGGACGACTACGGCCGGCTGCCCGACAACGGGTTCGACCCGGCGGCCGTGCCCGCGCACGCCAGGCCGCTGCACGACCACTACACCGCCAACTCGCAGTCCGGCGCGGGTTCCTCGGTCCAGAACGCGGCCACGGCCCCGCGCGGCTTCGCGGAGTACACCGGTACGGGCAGCGACTGGGAGCACAACGTCAAGGTGGTGCTGGACTACGTCAACAAGCGCGTCTACCTCACCCTGACGCACTACCAGTACTGGGCACTGATCCGGCCCGAGAACGACGGCGGGCCGTACACGTTCTGGCAGGGACCGGGCCAGAACCTCCAGGCCGCCCAGGGGGAGCTGGAGCAGCAGCCGTTCGGCGAGCGGGCGATCATGATGAGCCCCTGGCTGGAGATCACCTTCTCCTGACGCCGGGCGGGCCCCCGGGCGCGGCGCTCCCGTGGGGCCCGCCCCGGGCTATCCGCGCCCGGTGGCGCGGGTGCGGCGGGTGAGGGAGTCGAGGACGACGGCGGCGAGCAGGACGGCGCCGGTGATCATGTACTGGATGGCCTGGGCGGCGTGGACCATGTCCAGGCCGGTGGTGATGGACTGGATGACGAGGATGCCCAGCAGCGCGGACCAGGTCTTGCCGCGCCCGCCGAAGAGGCTGGTGCCGCCGATGACGGCCGCCGCGATCGCGCTCATCAGCACGTTGCCGCCGCCCAGTTGCTTGTCGGCGGAGCCCTGCTGGGAGGCGTAGAACAGGCCGCCCAGGCCGGCCAGGAAGGCGGAGAGCACGAAGACGGAGATCCGTACCCGGGCGACGTTGACGCCCGCGCGCCGGGCCGCCTCGACGCCGCCGCCCACCGCGAAGACCTGCCGCCCGTAGCGGGTGCGGCGCAGCACGAAGTCGGTGGCGAGGACGGCGCCGAGCAGGACGACCAGGGACAGCGGCAGGCCGCGGTCCTGGTTGAGGGCGTAGGCGGTGGCCAGGCACAGCACCGCCAGCGCCCCGGCGCGGATGGCGCTGTCGGCGACGGGGGCCGCGGTGAGGCCGGCGGCGCGGCGCCGGCGGGCGGTGCGCAGGCGGGCGGCCAGGTAGAGGGCGGGGGCGAGGATCGCGAGGGCCCAGGCGTAGGCGATGTCGCCGTCGCCGAGGAAGGTGCTGTCCAGGCTCGCGACGATGCCGTCGTGGCGGTTGTTGACGGTGCCGCCGTCGCCGAGGACGTACTCCTGCAGGCCGCTCCAGGCGAGCATCCCGGCGAGGGTGACGACGAAGGCGGGCACGCCGACGCGGGCGAAGAACAGGCCGTGCAGCAGCCCCATGACGCAGGCCGCGCCGAGGGCGGCGAGGATGGCCACCCACTCGCTCCAGCCCTGACGCACCGTCAACACCGCGGCGACGGCGGCGCTCGCGCCGGCGACCGAGCCGAGGGAGAGGTCGATCTCGCCGAGGATCAGCACGAAGACGACGCCGACG
The DNA here is from genome assembly GCF_044763205.1 of Kitasatospora sp. NPDC096204. Lineage (NCBI taxonomy): Bacteria > Bacillati > Actinomycetota > Actinomycetes > Kitasatosporales > Streptomycetaceae > Kitasatospora > Kitasatospora sp. NPDC096204. The sequence goes on along the minus strand of NZ_JBIWFT010000007.1, from coordinate 223,284 downwards.
GCGATCAGTCCGGGGCCGGCGATGAAGCGGGTGATGTTGGTGAGGTTGTCGGCCTGCAGGAAGTGGTGGGTGACGGACTGGAAGACGACGGCGATGACGACCAGGCCGACGACGACCGGCAGCGAGCCGAGCTCGCCGGAGGCCAGGCGCCGGCGGGCGGCCTGCAGTTGGCCGGCCAGGCCCGGCGCGGTCTGCTGCAGCCGCGGATCGGCGGCAGCGGCGGCGGCGGGCTGGGCGGCGGTAGGAACGGTGGGGGTGGCGGGTGTGTCGGGGGCGCTCACAGGGCCTCGGCCTCCTCGGTGTGCTCGGTGCGCCGGGCCCGGCGGGCGTGGGCGTTGTCGGTGGCGCCGGTGATCGCGGCGACGATCTGCTCCTGGGTGGTGCCCGCCACCGGGAACACGCCGTTGTTGCGGCCCAGGCGCAGCACGGCGACGGTGTCGGCCACCGCCCGTACGTCGGCCATGTTGTGGCTGACCAGCACGACGGCCAGGCCCCGCTCGCGCAGCCGCTCCACCAGGTCGAGGACCTGGGCGGTCTGCTCGACGCCGAGCGCCGCGGTGGGCTCGTCCAGGACGACCAGGGCCGGCTCGCCGACCAGGGCGCGGGCGATGGCCACCACCTGCCGCTGCCCGCCGGACAGCGCGGCCACGGGGGTGCGCACGTCGGGGATGCGGATGGCGAGGGTGTCCAGCAGCCGGCGGGCGTGCTGCTCCATGGCGACCTCGTCGAGCAGGCCGCGGCGGCGCTTCTCGTGGCCGAGGAAGAGGTTGGCGATGACGTCGAGGTTGTCGCACAGGGCGAGGTCCTGGTAGACGGTCGCGATGCCGAGGGCGGCGGCGTCCTGGGGTCGGGCCAGGCGTACCGCCTCGCCGTGCCAGGCGAGGGTGCCCTCGTCCACGGGGTGGACGCCGGCGATGGTCTTGACGAGGGTGGACTTGCCGGCGCCGTTGTCGCCGACGAGGGCGAGCACCTCGCCGGCGTGGACGGCGAGGTCGACGTCGGTGAGGGCCTGGACGGCGCCGAAGCGCTTGGAGACCGAGCGCAGCTGCAGGACGGGTACGCCTGTCACGGGAACAACCACCTTGGGGGAGCGGCTACTTGATCGGCTGCTTGAAGTGCTTCAGTGGTTACTGGGCGGCCGGGGGCGGCTACTTGAGGCCGGCCGCGGCGCACGCGGCGGCGTAGTCGGCGGTGCAGACGTCGGAGGCCTTGTAGAGGCCGTCGGCCAGGACGGTGGCGGCGATGTTGTCCTTGGTGACGACCTTGGCGTCCAGCAGCTTGGCCGGGATGTTCTTGTCGGCGCCGCTGTCGACGCTCTCGGTGGCGACGGCCTTGACGTCCTTGCCCTGCAGCAGGGCGACGGCCAGTTCGGCGGCGGTCTCGGCGAGCGGGCGGTAGGCCTTGTAGATGGTGTACGCCTGTTCGCCGTTGACGATGCGCTGGATCGCGTCCAGGCCGGCGTCCTGGCCGCCGACGGGGACCTTGATGCCGGCGCCCTTGAGCTGGGTGATGATGGCCGCGGCCATGCCGTCGTTGGCGGAGTAGACGCCCTGGAAGCCGTTCTTGCCGAACTCCGTGACGGCGGCGGAGATCTTCTGCCCGGCGACGACCGGGTCCCACTGCCCGGACTGCTCGTAGACGACCTTCTTGACCTTGCCGTCGAGGACCTTGTGCGCGCCGGACTTGAACTGCGCGGAGTTCGGGTCGGCCTCGTCGCCGTCGATCATGACGATGTTCGCCTCGGCGGCCTGCGCGCCGAGCGCGTCCAGCAGGGCCCGGCCCTGGAGTTCGCCGACCTTCTCGTTGTCGAAGGAGGTGTACGCGGCGACCGGGCCGCTCGCGAGGCGGTCGTAGGCGACGACCTTGACGCCCTTGGCGGCGGCCTCCTGCACCCACCCCTCGGTGGACTTGGCGTTGTACGGGTCCAGGATGATCACCTTGACGCCCTGGGCGAGCAGGGTGTCGAACTGCTGCTTCTGCTTGGCGGCGCTGCCCTCGGCGTTGTTGTACAGCACCTTGCACCGCGCGCACAGGGACTTGACCTTGGCCTCGATGAACGGGCGGTCGAAGGACTCGTAGCGCACCGAGGAGGCGTTCTCGGGCAGCAGCAGGCCGATGGCGTTCGGGTCGCCGGCGGAGGTGGACTCGCTCTTGGCGCCGCCGGCCTTGCCGCAGGCGGCGGTCATGGACAGGGTCAGCGCGAGGCCCACGGTGGAGACGAGGGCGCGACGCAGGACGGCGTTCATACGGTTTGCCTCTCCCTGGGGTCGCCGCGGCGTTGCGGCGGGGTGGGGGGAGTCAACCCTGGGCGCGTACATGACGTCAATAAGTAAAACCAGCCTCCCGGGAATCCACCACTATTCGTTATCTTCGTGAACACGCCCCGGCAACCGGACGGCAAGCGGCACGGCACGGCGGGGCGCCCGCCGCCCCCCTCCCGCGGCGGGCACCCCGACCCTGCCGAACCGACGGAACGTCAGGACAGGTCGAGCGTGATCGAGTTGACTGGCACGGGGACGGACGATCCGTCCCTCCACTGCCCGCCGGCCTGGGAATCCGGTGCCCGCAGCGGTCCCCGACATCCGACAGGGGCGCACCTGCTTGCCCGACGGACAAACAGGCGCGCCCCCGGGGGAGCGGCACCGGCACAGCGCACCGGCACCGGCACAGCGCACCGGCACCGGCACCGGCACAGCGCAGCGGCGGCTCAGTGCGGGTGCCCCAGGTACGGGAACGCCGCCAGCAGGTCCGTGTGCGGCCCGATGTGGTCGCTGGACACCTTGCCGTCCGTGAGCATCGTCAGCCGCGCCGACGTCACGTCGTCCGTCAACGACCGCCCGTTCGGATAGACCGCCGGACGCGACCGGTCATACCGCAGGACGTCCGGCAGCACCAGCCGCAGCTGCGCCTCCGCCGCGTCCGTGGTGTACCCGCCGAAGTGCTGCAGCTTCGCCGTCCACGGCACCCGGTACGTCACCCAGTCGTCCACCGGATCACCGGCGTTGTACGCGTCCTTCACGTCCTCCTCGTTGAAGTACGCCGTCAGCGACGGGTGCGCACCCCGGTCCACCGACACCAGCCGCCCGTCCTTGCGCACGCTCACCCGCGCCCACACCCCGATCTGCGGCGACGGCCCGAACTGCGCGTCCGGCGCCTCCAGCACGATCCCGAACACGTTCTTGTCCGCACCCCAGTCCACCCCCGTCCACTGGAACTCCTTCACGATCCCGTCCAGATCCGCGAAGAACGGGTCACTGCGCAGCCCCGCACTCACCCGGTACGCCCCCGCCTCCACCACCGCCGGCGTGCCGTCGAAACTCACCGGCGCGTCCGCCACCAGCACCTCGCCGATCGCCTCGTACCCGCGCGCCCCCTCACCCGTGGCACGGCGCACCGTCATGGTCTGCGCCCCGCCCACCGGCTCGGAGAAGGTGAAGCTGTACGCGATGTCGGACCGGTTGTCGCCGTCGGTGTCGACGTCGATCCGGTACACCGCCTGCGGGTGGAACGCCGCGCCGCCGGACGGCGCGACCGGGTTCACGTTCATGATCAGTACCGTCCGGCCAGGCTCCGGCGAGGAGAAGGCGAACAGGTCGGTCAGGTCCAGGCGCGCGTCACCCTCGGGTGAGCGCAGGTTCGGTCCGCTGAGGTGGTGCGACAAGACGGCCTCCGGAAGTCGAGTGCTCCGCGAGTGCGGCGCGATTGCTTCGCGAACGTGCCGCGAGCGCGTCGCGTGGACACCCCCCGCCCCCCACCGGCCATTGCTAACACGCCCACCCGCCCCCGGCCCGCCCCGCTGCGCCACCCGGGCGAGGGCGGCGCAGGGGCACAGGGCCGGGTCGTCGGCGCGGGCGTCAGGAGGCCCGCGGCGCCTGCGGCCCCAGCAGCACCGGCAGCGCACGGTGCCCGTTGGAGATCAGCGAGTCGACCGGCTCCAGCCGCGCCCCCGGGGCGAGGGCCACGTCCGGGAAGCGCTCGAACAGCCGGCGCAGCGCCGTACGCCCCTCCAGTCGGGCCAGCGGCGCGCCGAGGCAGAAGTGCACGCCGTGCCCGAAGGCGAGGTGGTCCTTGACGGGCCGGGTGACGTCGAAGTCGGCGCCGCTGTCGCCGTAGCGCGCCGGATGGCGCCCGGCGGCCGCGTAGGCGGCGAGGATCGCCTCGCCCTTGCGCACCGTCACCCCGCCGGGCAGCCCGACGTCCTCCACCGCGTAGCGCATCGGCAGGTGCGCCACCGGCGCGTCGCGACGCAGCGCCTCCTCGACCACGTCGTCCCAGTCGGCCTTGCCCGCGCGCACCAGGGCGAGCTGGCCGGGGTGGGTGAGCAGGTCCGTGATGCCGTTGTCGATCAGGTTCACGGTGGTCTCGTAGCCGGCCGAGACGATCAGGAGCAGGGTGTCGCGCAGCTCCTCCTCGCTCAGCGCGCCGGCGGCGCCGTCGCTCTCGGTGTCGCGGGCGGCGATCAGCGCCGAGGTCATGTCCTCGCCCGGCTCGCGGCGCTTGGCGGCGATCAGCTCCTCCAGCAGGGCCAGGAACGCGGTGACGGTGGCCGCCGACTCCTCGGGGGACAGGACGGTGGAGAACACCTTGTCGACCATGCCCCGGAAGGTGCCGGTGATCCCGTCGGGCAGGCCCAGCAGCCGGGAGATGACCTGGATCGGCAGCGGGTAGGCCAGCCGGTCGCGCAGGTCCACCACCTCACCGGGAGCGGCCGCGGCCAGGCCGTCCAACAGGGCGTCGGTCAGCTCCTCCACACCGGCGGTCATGGTCGCCACCCGGCGGGCGGTGAACGCGCCGCCCACCAGCCGGCGCAGCCGACGGTGGTCGGCGCCGTGCGCGGTGAACATGTTGCGCGCGCTCACCCAGATCGCCAGCGGCCAGGTCCGCACCACCTCGGCGAACTCCGGCCAGTGCTGCGAGCCGTCCTTGGAGATGCGCGGGTCCTTCGTCAGCTCCTCCAGCAGCTCCGGGTCGGACACCGACCAGGCCCGCACGCCCAGGATGTCCACGGGCGTGGCCGACCCGCGCGCGGACAGCTCGGCGCTCTCGGCGTCGCGGGCGCGGCCGGTCGGGTCCAGGACGAGACGCTCCACGGGCTCCTGCTGCGGCGCGGGCTGCTCCTGCGACGCGGGCTCCTGCGGCGACACGGGCTGCTCCTGCGGCACGGGTTCCTCCACTCGACACGGTGACGGCGGCGCGCGAGCGCACGCCGCGCACAGGGACACGAGGATGCTCGCCCGCGCCGGGCCGCGTCGAGAGGGCGTCCGCCGCCCGGACCCGCCGCCCGGACCCGCCGCCCGGACCCGCCGCCCGGACCCGCCGCCCGGACCCGCCGCACGCCCCGCCTCACACCCGCAGGCCGTCCGCCTCCCGGACCCGCGGCGGCAGCGCCACCGCGACCGTGGCGCGCTCGAACAGGGCACCGCTGCGGCTGCCGGTCACCGTACGCACCCAACGCCAGCCCCGCGCACGGTAGTAGGCGTGCAGGGCCGCGTTGTCGCTCCACACGTTCACCCGCAGCAGCCCGGCGCCCGCCCGCGCGGCCCGCCAGGCCGCCCAGTCGCCCAACCGGGCGCCGATGCCCCGCCCGGCGTACCGGCGGTCCACCGTGAAGGAACTCAAGTAGCGCGCCGGAAGGGCCAGTTCCTCCCCACTCCACAGCCGCGGACTGCCGGTGGGCCGCAGCGTCACGGTCGCGACCGCCTCGCCCCGCGGCGCCAGCGCCGCGACCACCGTCGCACCCCGGGCGATCAGCGCCAGCCCCCGCTCCGGGTCGTACGGGGACGACCACTGGGCCGAACCGTGCTCCAGCGCGATCCACGCGGCCGCCTCCGCCCGCAGCGCCGCCAGCCGGGGCAGGTCGGCGGCCACCGCCGGGCGGACGTACAGCGCCACCGACGCCGTCAGCACGGCACCGCGCACGGCAGCGGCCCCCCGACGGGCTCGAACGCGAAGCCCGCCCGCAGGGCCTCCACCAGCCGCCGCCCCTGCTCGGTGAGCGCGGTGCCGTCCGCCGTGGTCAGCGAGTACCGGGCGACGATCCGGCCCAGCGGCACCCCCGGGTGCAACACCGTTCCCGGGGCGGGCAGTTGCAGCAGCACACAGTCGTCCGGGCCGCACTCCAGCAGCCCGAACCCGGCCCCGCAGTACTGCAGCAGCCCGTCCTTGAGCCGGTGCAGCCCACCGCCCGGCGCACCCGCCACCCGTACCGGGCCCCCGGTGTGCCGCACCACCAACTGCACCGCGCCCGCCGCATCCGTGCGCGGCTCACCGCCGGTGGCGTGGCCGTACAGCTCCAGCACATGGCGCAGCGCCGACGGCAGCGCGTCCTCCGCCAGCTCCAGCTCACCCAGCAGCCAGGTCGAGCCCTGCATCCGACAGTTGAGCTCCAGCAGCAGCGCCTCCTCGCCCGCCAGGACGAAGTCGGCACCGAACAGCCCCCGGTAGCCGAGCGCCGCCAACGACTCCCCGACGCGCCGGGCCGCCGCACCGGCCCGCGACAGCGCCCGCGCCGGCAGCAGCGCGGGCGCCGCGAAGTCGCCACCGGAGTACGTGCCGAACGGCGCGCCGACCCCCTCGACCCGGGTCAGCTGGACGGACGGACGCAGCACCCGCACCGTGCCGTCCGCCGACACCAGGACGTGCACGTTGACCGCCGCGCCCTCCACATAACCGCTCACCAGCCAGGGCCCGCCGCCGACTTGGCGGATCGGAGCCAGATCCGCCTCCCCGGTGACCAGGTAGGTGCCCTTGCCGCTGGAACCGAGCAGCGTCTGCACCACATAGCGGTCACCGAAACGCCGGCGCAGCTCCCGATGGTCGAGCACCGGGACCACCGCGTCCCGCGGCGTCAGCGCCCCCACCGACCGCAGCCACGCGCGCTGCGCCCGCTTGTCGCCCAGCACCGGCAGCGCGGGCCGCACCGGCGGCTCCGCCAGGCGGGCGCCGAGCGCGTCAAGTGCCGTACGCCACTCGGGTTTCATCGCCGTGTAGGGCAGCAGCGCCAGCTCCCGGCCCCGCCAGCCGCCGCCCGTGCCGCCGCCCGTACCGCTGCCCCCGTCGTCGCCCTCGGCGATCCGGCGCAGCACCTCGTGGACGCCCGCCCCCAGCGAGGTGTGGTCGCGCACCGCGCGGTACGGCTCCAGCGCGTGGAACCGCGCCCCGAACTCGCCCGCCCAGCCCGCGTCCGCGCCCTCCACACTCAGCACCTCGGACAGGCAGCCGGTGCGCAGCAGGGGCAGCAGGAACAGGGGACGGGCGCAGCACGACAGCCCGGGCACGGCCCGCAGACGGGCCGCCGCTTCGTCACAGGATGTGATCACCACGCGATTATGGGGAGCCCGCGACCGGCCCCGCCGCCGCCCCGGCCCCCGCCCCGCCCGCCACGAGGCACACCCCGCCCCACCCTCACCCGTACGAAGGAACGATGCGGCAGCGCCCCGCGTTGACGGCCCGCCGGGCCGCTGTCGGCGGCCCGCAGTACCGTGCACGAATGAACGACCGCACCGACCGCACCGACCGCACCGACCGGACCGCCCGCACCCCCGAGACCACCCGCACCGCCCGCACCGCCCGCACCGACCAGGCCATCCACACCACCCGCACCACTCACACCACCCGCAGCGTCGTACCGACCTGGCGGGTCACCGAGACCGCCGGCCTGGAGACCTCCTGGATCGACCTCCGCCCCACCACCCTCACCGCCCACGGCCGCGCCGCCGCCGCCGAACCCGCCCCCTACTGGCTCGACTACGAACTCGAGACCGGCGACGGCTTCACCACCCGCCGCATGCACGTCACCGCCCGCACCCCCGAGACCACCCGCACCCTCGACCTGCGCCGCGACGAGGCCACCGGCCACTGGACCGTCGACGGCACCCCGCGCCCCGACCTCGACGGCGCCCTCGACTGCGACCTCGGCCTGTCCCCGCTCACCAACACCCCACCCGTCCTGCGCCACGCCCTCCACCAGGGCCCCGGCGAGCACCACTTCCTGATGGCCTGGATCCGCGTGCCCGACCTGGTCGTCGTGCCCTCCCGCCAGACGTACACCCACCTGCGCCGCCACCCGGACGGTAGCGCCACCGTCCGCTACGCCTCCGGCGACTACCGGGCGGAGCTGCTGCTGGACGCGGACGGCCTGGTCGCCGACTACCCGGGCCTGGCCCACCGCCTGGCCCACCACCCGGCTTGACGGGACGCCCGCCGCCCGGGCCCGCGCCCGCCGCCCGCGCCCGCCGCCCGCGCCCTCTTCTCACGCCCGATACGCTCGGGCGGTTCCCCGACCCGCACGAGGAGGCCCCCGATGCCCTGGTTCGCGCTGGAGCGCTTCGACGCGTCCTTCTTCGACACCGCGCCGCACCGCCACCGCTTCCGGATGGACCTGCCGGTGGCGCCGCACACCGTGTGGGAGGGGCTCGCCGGACGGACCCCGCTGTCCTGGTGCCGCGGCCTGGCCGGCGGGCGCTACACCTCGCCGGGCCCGCACGGCGTCGGCACGACCCGGGAGGTCACGGCCCTTCGGGTGCTGCGGCTGCGCGAGGAGTTCGTGCACTGGGAGGAGAGGGAGGAGGGCCGGCGGCACGCGTTCTGCGTCACCGAGGCCAGCCTGCCGATCTACCGGCGCTTCGGCGAGGACTACCTGGTCGAGCCCCTCGCCGCCGGCGGCACCCGCTTCACCTGGACCTTCGCCTACGAGCCCGCCCCGCTCCTGCGCCGCCCCGCGGCACTCACCGACGCACCCGGGACGGCGTTCCTGCGCACGCTGATCGCCGACACCAAGCGCCACTTCGGCGCGGCGTAGCGCCCCGGAAGCGCCCCGGGAGCACCCCCGGAAGCGCGCCCCCCGGGGGCGGCGCGGCCCGATGCCGCCGCTGCCGCCCCCTCCTGCCCGTCTCCGGCTCCGGGAAGGCCCCGTCACCCGATCGGGTGGCCGGCGGCCGTTTCCCGTGCCGGTGGCGGAGGCGTGGGTAGCGTCGGTCCATGATCGTGGAATCGTCAACCCGGGTGACGTATCGACGATTTGACTTATTGTCATACAAGTAAAGAGGCATCGTCGCATGGCAGAGAAGCGCCTGAAGTCCTGGGGCAACAACCGCTCCGGCCAGCTCGGGGACGGCACCTGGACCGACCTCCGCACCACGGCCACCACCGTGCACGGGCTCACCGGCACCGACGTCGTGAAGATCGCCGCCGGCGGGTTCGGCGCCGCCACCGGCCACGCACTGGCCCTGCTCACGGACCGTACGGTGCAGTCCTGGGGCGTCAACGGCTCGGGCCAGCTCGGCGACGGCACCGTGTTCAGCCACAACGCGCCCGGCCAGGTGCTCGACCTCGCCGACGTCATCGACATCGCCGCCGGCGGCGCGCACAGCCTCGCCCTGCTCGGCGACGGCACCGTGGCGGCCTGGGGGCGCAACGACCACGGCCAGCTCGGCAACGGGGCGACCGCCGACAGTGGTATCCCCGTCCGGGTCGAGGGCTTGAGCAGGATCGTCGCCGTCGCCGCCGGCCTCCACCACAGCCTGGCCCTGCGCGAGGACGGCACCGTCTGGTCCTGGGGCTACAACGGCAACGGCCAGCTGGGCGACGGCAGTTCGTCCAGCCGCGGCAGCGCCGCCCCGGTCGCCGGCCTGACCGGGGTCAGCCGCATCGCCGCCGGCGCCGGCCACAACCTCGTCCTGGTCGGCGCACCGGGCGCCGGCGCCACGGTGAAGGCCTGGGGCTACAACGCCACCGGCCAACTCGGCGACAACACCACCATCAACCGCTTCACCCCGGTCGCCACCCAGGCCACCTGGACCGGCGGCGTCACCCGGATCGCGGCCGGCTGCAATCACAGCATGGCGGTGGTCGACACCGACCACCGCCTCAAGGCCTGGGGCCAGAACACCGCCGGCCAACTCGGCGACGGCACCACCGTCTTCCGCGTCCTGCCCGTCACCGTCCCCGGCCTCACCGGCGTACGCCTGGTCGCCGCCGGCCGCGAACACACCGTGGCCCTGTCCGGCACCGCCACCGTCCACTCCTGGGGCAGCAACGGCTCCGGCCAGCTCGGCGACGGCACCACCACCGACAGCACCACCCCCGTCCCCACCCTCACCGCCCTCACCGGCATCGACAACCTCGCCGCCCCCGTCGGCGGCGACTTCAGTCTGGCGCACTGAGCGCCTCGGCGGTGCCCGGCGGTCCCTCCTGTCACAATGCCCCCGTGAGCGTTCCGTAGCCGCAACCATGCAGACAGTGAGGTAGTCATGTCGAAGGTCAAGCTGAGCACCAACCACGGCGACATCGTCCTCCGCCTCGACGCGGAGAAGGCCCCGGCGACGGTGGAGAACTTCCTCCAGTACGTCCGGGACGGCTTCTACGACGGGACGGTCTTCCACCGGGTCATCAACAACTTCATGGTCCAGGGCGGCGGGATGCAGCCCGGCCTGAAGCAGAAGAAGACCCGCGACCCCATCCAGAACGAAGCCGACAACGGCCTGAAGAACGTCAGGTACTCCGTGGCGATGGCCCGCACCGGGGACCCGCACTCCGCCACCGCCCAGTTCTTCATCAACGTCGCCGACAACGACTTCCTCAACCACAGCGGCAAGAACGTCCAGGGCTGGGGCTACGCCGTCTTCGGCGAGGTCGTCGAGGGCCAGGACGTCGTCGACGCCATCAAGGCCGTGCCCACCGGCTCCAAGGCCGGCCACCAGGACGTCCCCAAGGAGGACGTGGTCCTCGTGAAGGCCGAGGTCGTCGAGTAGGACAGGGGAGCGGGTGTCGGGGGGGGGGGCACCCGCCCCGCCCGCGATACCCCACCCCCCAAGGGGGCCCGACCCGGCCCGGGCCCCAAAAAAACCCGTGACCCCCCCCCCCCCCCCCCCCCCAAAGGACACAA
>NZ_JBIWFT010000007.1:0-212389 GCF_044763205.1 Kitasatospora sp. NPDC096204 | reverse complement strand
CCCCTCCCCCCCCCTCTGCTGGTGGGGGTCGTGTTGCGGGCCGTGGTGGTGTTTCCGGGGGGGGGGGGGGGGGGGGGGGGGGGCGCCCCCCCCCCGCCCCCCCCCCCCCCCCGCGACAGGGGGCCGTACGGCGCAGGGGCCCGAAAATCCGGATGACCGCCACCGCCGCCGCCTCCGACAATGGCACATGCTGACCGACCACTGGCCCCTGCTGGGCCTGCGCCTGCACACCCCCCGCCTGGAACTGCGCCTGCCCCGCGACGACGAACTCGCCGCCCTGGCCGACCTCGCGGCCGCCGGCGTCCACGAACCGGACCGCATGCCCTTCATCGTGCCGTGGACCGACCTTCCCCCTGCCCGGCGGGCGCGCTCCGTCGTCCAGCACCACTGGCTGCGCCTGGGCAACTGGTCCCCGGACGACTGGGCCCTCAACCTGGCCGTCCTCGAGAACGGCCGGGTCGTCGGCCTGCAGACCCTCGCCGCCCGCGACTTCGCCGTCCTGCGGCAGGTCTCCACCGGCTCCTGGCTCGGCACCCGCCACCAACGCCAGGGCATCGGCACCGAGATGCGCGCCGCCGTCCTGCACCTGGCCTTCGCCGGCCTCGGCGCCCGGCACGCCAGATCGGGCGCCTTCGAGGACAACCCCACCTCCTACGCCGTCTCCCGCAAGCACGGCTACGAACCGGACGGCACCACCCGCCACGCCGTCCGCGGCCGGGCGGTGACGGAACGCCGCCTGCTGCTGACCCGCGAACGCTGGCAGCAGCGGCACAGCGTCCCCGTCACGCTCGACGGGCTCACGCCCTGCCGGCCGCTGTTCGGCCTGCCGGACGACAGCGGCGGGGAGTAGCCCGACCGGGGGAGGGGCCGGGCGGAGTGGGAAGTCGGCCCGGCCGACTTCCCACTCGCCAAGGCTTCACCAGGGCTTCGCCGGGACGGGCCGGACGGTGCCGGTGCTGAGAACGGGGGAGCGGGGGAGCGGGGGCGCGGATCGGGTGATCCACGCCCCGGCCGTGCAGCTACCGGAGTGCCCGGCCGGGTCATCCGATGACGGTCACGCCGTGCGGCGTGCAGAAGCCGGTGGCCGTCACGGGTGACGGTGTAGGTGGCGTCGGCGCCGTCGGGCGCGGGGGCCGGAGTGTGGACGAGGACCCCGTTGCGCAGCTGGACGGTGCACTGGTGGGGATCGCCCGCCAGCCGCCGGTGACGGTGAAGCCGACGGTGAGCGGCGAGGCCGCGGCCGCCGGGCCGTTGAGGAGGATGCCGATGTGGTCGAAGAGCATCTCCAGCTGCATGGCCGCCAGGACGGGCGGGGTGACGAGCTGCGGGCTGGGCAGCCGCGCCCACGCCGAACCGCCGAACCGGGCCCGGACGCAACCGAGTCGGAAGCGTCCGGGCCAGGGATCAGCCGTTCGGGACGTGCCTAGTAGTAGCCCTTCGAGCCGTCCAGGAGCTCCCGGACGATGTCGGCGTGCCCCGCGTGCCGGCCCGTCTCCTCGACGAGGTGGATCAGCATCCAGCGCAGGTTGGCGCCGCCGCTGTGGTAGCCGGTGTGGCGGCCGACGTCGTCCAGGGAGGCCGCCGCGACGATCTCGTCGCTGCGCGCGCACTGGGCCTCGTACTCGGCGAGCAGCTCGGCGAGGGTGCGGCCGCCGGTGCGCCAGTCGGCGCCCTCGTCCGACCTGTCGAACGACGGGTTCTGCTTCTCGTCGCCGCCGAGGAACAGCACCTCCAGCCACAGGTGTTCGGTCCATCGCATGTGCGAGACGAGGCCGGCCATCGTCATCGCCGGGGAGCTGGGGAGGACGGAACGGTGCGCGTCCTCCTCGCTCAGCCCCTCGCACTTCCAGCGCAGGATCTTCCGCTGCAGGTCCAACCAGCCGACGATCGCGGTGCGTTCGTCCGCCAGGAGCGGGGGGCGTTCAAGTTCCGATGCCATGGCCGTGCAGGTTACCGGGGCGATCCGGCGGGCGCACCGGAATTTATCCGGGCGGGCGCGGAGCTCACGCCACCGCGTCGTTGGCCGCGAGCAGCGGGGCGAGGCGGGCGGCCGCGGCGATGACGGCGGGCCAGCCGGGGGCGTCGAGCTGGGCGGCGCCGGGGGTGATGCCGGGGGTGATGCCGGGGGCGGCGCCGGGGGTGGAGAGGCCGAGGGCGTCCTGGACGGCGGTGTAGGCGACGCCGAGGGCGGCCATCAACTCGACCTCCTCCGTGGTGCGCAGGCTCCGGCCGAGCCAGGGGTAGGGCTCGTCGGCGTCGCAGAAGTCGTCGAACAGGACGCAGACGGTGTAGTCGAGGTCCTCGAACTTGCCGGGGTCGAGCCGCACTTCGCGCCGCAGGGCCGGGTCGGCCAGGGCGGAGACCGCCTGGACGACCTGCCGGCGGAAGGAGGGCTGGGCGATGCCGTGGTCGGTCATCTCCGGAGCGTACCGGCCCCCTACGCGCCGGGTGGGAGCGGGAGTTCGGCCGGGCCGGCTTCCCGCTCCGGGGGCCTTCACGGAAGGGGCGTCCGGCTACTTCAGCGTCGCGACCTTGGTGTTGACGAGGAGGTTGAACGTGCCCGGGAACACCGGGGGGACGAACTCCAGGTCCACGTCCGGGCCGAAGACCAGGCAGTGGGTGGAGCCGCCGTAGTGGAACGTGCCGATCTCCTGACCCCGCTCGACCTCGTCGCCGGGGCCCACCGTGACGTCGCAGGAGGAGACCTCGGCCATGCCGATGGCGACGAAGGCCATCGTGCCGACGGCCGGCTTCTCGGCGTCGATGTAGACCACCGCGCGGGCGGCGAGGTGGGCGATGTAGCCCTGGGACAGGTCGGGCGCCGCGACGTCGCACAGGGCCACGGGCGTCTGGGAGTAGTAGGTGCCGGGGATGTGGCGAACGGCCCTGACCGTGCCGTCGACGGGGCTGTGCCAGCGGTGGTAGTTGAGGGCGCTCAGGAACGCCTGGTAGACGGTGCCGCCGACGAAGTCGTCGGGGTCCGGCTCGGCCGGCGTCCTGTGGGCGGAGTCGAGCAGGTAGGCGAGGGCGTACGGCTGCCCCTTCAGCCAGAACGTGTCGCGTTCCCTGACCTTCGTGGCCAGCCGGTAGGGCACCGACTCGCACGCGTTGGCGACCTCCGCGTCACCGGAGGCGACGGGCCGCACGCCGGGTTTGAGCCTGCGGGTGAAGAAGTCGTCCCACGACGTGAACCCGTAGTACCGGTCGGTCGGATCGCAGACGAAGGTCTTCTCGAAGTCCGGCATCGCCTCCAGCGCCTTCTCGCCGAACCAGCTGTTCTCGTCCTCCTTGTCCAGCACGTCCTTCGAGGCGTCGGTCGTGAGGTACTCGGCCCACTCGTCGAGCATGTCCTTGAAGCAGGCGTTGACCTTGTCGTTGAGGAACGCGGCGAAGCCCGCCTGGGTGCCCATGGCCCAGTTCAGGATCGCGTTGATCGGGAAGCCCACGAGCCCGGAGGTGTTGTACCTGGGCGCGCTCTGGATGGCCGTGTTGAACAGCTGCAGCAGATCGTCGACCGTCTTCACCTGGGGGGATCCGGTGGGCGTCTCCCGGTGGGACAGCTGCCACAGCATGTCGTTGAAGAGCATGTACACCTGGGGGTCGTCCTCGATCAGCTGGTGGAACGCGTCGACGGACTTCTTCAGCGGGGCCTTGTGGTCGATGTCCCCGATCAGGTCGTCCAGCCAGTCCCTGAGGAAGCCCTGGTCCGAGGGGAGCCAAGCACCCGCGACCGCGGGGGCGACGGGGGAGATGAGTTCCATGGCATGTCCTTGGTCTGTGGAATCTGCGGAGTCTGCGGGATCTGCGGGATCTGCGGGATCCGTGGATGTCCGGCCGCCGGGCGGCCTACCGGCCTACCGGCCCGCCGGGACGGCCGTCGGGGCCATGGCCTCCAGGCCGGTCGCCTTCGCGCCCGAGCCCAGGAGGTCCAGCAGGTAGCACTCGGCGAGCGCCATCGTCGCCAGCTCGTCGATGTCGACGCTCTCGGGGTACGAGTGGATCAGGCAGGTCGGCTCCTGGCAGCCGATCAGCAGCAGCGGCGACTTCTCGTTGATCGTCTGGAGCTGCGTGACCAGGGGGATGGAACCGCCGTCGCCGGTGAACGTGACGTCCTTGCCGGGATAGGCGTGCATCATGGCGCTGCGGGCCACCGCGAACCCGGGCAGGGTGGTGTCCGCCTCGAAGCCCGCACCGCCCGCGTCGACGGGCTTCACGGTGACCTTGGCGTTCCACGGGTTCAGCGCGCTGCTCTCCAGGAACTTCCTGAGGAGGGCGGCGGCGTCCTCCGGCTTCTCCTTCGGGGCGATGCGCAGGCTGACCCGGGCGGTCACCGTCGACCGGAGCAGGTTGATGGAGTCCTTCATCGACGGGACGCCGTCGAGCCCCACCACGTTGAGCGAGGGCTTGTCGAACAGCCTGCTGCCGAGCGTGTCCGTGCCGATCAGCCGCACCCCGCCCAGCACGCCGGCCTCCTTGCGGAACTCCTGCTCGACCGGCTCGTGGCCCTGCCAGTGTTCCCGGACCAGGCCCGGCACCGCGACGTCGCCCGCGTCGTCGAGCAGCCTGGCCAGCATGCGCACCAGCACCATGAACGCGTCCGGCACCGGGCCGCCGTACACGCCGCTGTGCTTGGGGATCCCCACGGTGCTGACCGTGACGTCGACGTCCACGACGCCGCGCAGGCTGGTGGTGAACGTCGGCTCACCGAGCCGGTAGTTCCCGGCGTCCGCGATGACGACGAAGTCGGCCTTGAACAGGTCGGCGTTCTTCCGGACGTACGTCTCCAGGGTGTCGCCCGACTCCTCCTCGCCCTCCAGGACGATCTTCAGGTTGACGGGCGGCTTGCCGTCGAAGGCCCGCACGGCGCCGACGTGCATCATGACCCCCGACTTGTCGTCGGCGGCGCCCCGGCCCCTGACCCGGTTGCCCTCGATCACCGGCTTGAACGCGGCCTCGCCCCAGTCCCCGGCCTTCACCACGTCGTAGTGCGCGTACAGCAGCACCGTGGGCGTCCCCTTCGGGGGGTTGTCGGGTCCGCAGGTGGCGTACACCAGCGGGGCGTTCCTGTCCTTGTCGCCGATGCACTTCTGCTCGACCTTCGTTCCCTTCAGCAGCGTCGCGCACTTGTTGGCGGCGTCCTTCACCGGCTGGAGCTTGAAGGTCTCGCCGTCGTAGACCGACGCGATGCTGACGAGATCCATCAGGTCCTTGACCAGTTGTTCCTTCAACTCGCCGACTTTCTCGGCGAGATCGGGCTTCGTGTTCATCTCGTCCTCCGTCCTGCGGGCTCCGCGCCGGCGCGCCTAGCCGATGGCCGGCTCCTGCTGGGTGATGCAGTGGGCGCCGCCGCCCCGGGCGAACAGCGGCCGGGCGTCGACCGGGACGACCGGGCGCTGGTAGGCCGCGTGCAGGATCTCGTTGGCCTCGTGGTCGGCGTCGTCGGCGAAGTTGCAGGCGATGACGGCGTCGTTGCACACCACGTGGTTGATGTAGCTGTAGTCCGTCCAGCCCCCGTCCGGGGTGTGCAGGGTCTTCGGCGCGGGCACCTCGGTCACCGTCAGCTGCCGGCCCTTGAAGTCGGTCGCCTGCTTCAGGAGCGCGATGGTGCGTTGTGACACCTCGTGGTCGGGGTGCTGCGCGTTGCCCTGGGAGTGGACGAGGAGCCGGGTGGGCTCGGTGAAGGTGGTGATGAGGTCGACGTGCCCGCGGGTGCCGAACCGGTCGTAGTCGCGGGTCAGTCCGCGGGGCAGCCAGATGAGCTTGCAGTCACCGAACGCGTGGCGGAAGTGCGTCTCGACCCGGTCCCGGGTCCAGCCCAGGTTGCGGTACGGGTCCAGCATCACGGTCTCGGTGACGAGGAAGGTGCCCTCGCCGTCGGTGTGGAAGCCCCCGCCCTCGGCGACCATCTCGGAGGGGATGATCTCGGCGTGCGCCTCCCCGGCGATCGTGGTGGCCACCCGGGCGTCCCAGGCCCAACTCGCCCACTCCTGGGCGCCCCAGGCGTTGAACACCCAGTCGACCGCGCCCAGGTGCTTGCGCTGGGCGTCGACGACGAAGGTCGGTCCGGTGTCCCGGGCCCAGCCGTCGTCCAGTCTGGTGACGAGCAGCGTGACCTTGTCGTCGAGCAGCTTCCTCGCGTACGGCTCCTCGTCGGCGGTCACCAGCATGGTGACCGGCTGGCCGCCGTGCTCGATGATCGCGTTGGCCACCGCCGACCAGGCCCTGCGCGCCTCCTCGGCGGTGGTGCCGTAGTCGGCGACGGGCCAGGCCATCCAGGTCCGTGCCTGTTTCCCGGTCTCTGCGGGCATGTGCCACGTGGATGCGGTCGTCATGGGGTCGCTCCGTCCTCGCTGCGACGCCGCGGCAACGCCTTCGCGCCGGAGAGACGGCCGTAGCAGTCGCCCGTATCCTGGGTCCTCCCGGTTGCCCCCTCCTTCCACCGTAGGAATCCGCGCACGCCGATGCGCGCCGGGAGCAGGCAGTCCGTGTGCTCCATTCGGGTGAATGACTGCGGGTACGCACAGCTCGGCCCCGCCGCCCCGGGGATGGGGCGGCGGGGCCGGTGGTCACGGTCAGTGGGAGTCGAACTCGCCGATGCGGACGGCGGTGACGAAGTCCTGCCAGGCGGCGGCGGGGAAGAGGAGGGCTGGACCGGAGGGGTCCTTGGAGTCGCGTACGGGCATGACGCCGGCGAAGCCGTCGGCGACCTCGATGCACGCACCGCCACCACCGCCGCTGTATGAACTCTTCCGCCAGGAAGCGTCAGTCAGGTCGACATCCACTCCAAGTCCCTCCTTGCCGCACGGATGAAAGCCAACGATTCGGCCCGGCCAGGGGCCTCGACCACAAGCCGATCGTAGCTCTTGGTCAGTACGGCGACTGACTTGGTATCGCGATCGATGTAGCCGCGCTGCTCAATCTCTCCGTAGGCGAGAACTTTGCGGTTCGGCATGGTAAGGAGGTGGACCACGCGCGTGAACGGCCGGTTCTCACCGAGGGTGAACGGCGCGACCTGAATGAGCACTTCAGGTCGCTCGGCCAACTTCTCAAGGTGGAGCAACTGCTCGACCATGACGTCTCGTCCACCGACGACCCTCCTCAGGCAGCTCTCGTCCAGCACCACATGTACGAGCGGTGGCGGAGTGCGCTCCATGATCTTCTGACGGGCGAGCCTGAACTCGATGCGCTCCTTGGCAAGCTCCTCGGTCCCGTTGCCTTGCCTGACGTAGCCCATCTCGATTGCGGTCGCATAGGCCCGGGTCTGCAGGAGTCCGGCGATGACGTCGATCTCGAAGATCCTGATCTGCTCCGCAAGGGACTCGTACCGGGCGTACTCCGGAAAACCCTCCAGGATCGCGGCGTTCTTCAGCTGATACCACATCAGCAGCATCGTGCCGCCCGTGTCGAGCGCGATGTCGGCGAGCTCCGCGAGCTTGCGAGTCGGCGGCCGGTGCGCAAGTTCGATGTAGGAGAGGTGCGAGGGGGAGCACCCGATGAGCGGGGCCAGCTCCTCCTGGAGGAGGTCCCGGGCCTCTCGGAAGGCCCTGAGCTGGATTCCGAAGGGCGCCCAGGGGCTCGACTCCGGGTCAATCTTCTTCTTGTTCATGGCAGCCCTCAACTCCCGCAGTGCCTCATGGCAAGTAGCAAGCCACTTCTGATCCTAGGGGACCTTGCGCCACCATGTGCACAGAACGTGAAACTCCGATCGCAGAGGGTTCCATTCCCATGCCCCACGACCAACTCCCGCGCCTCCACGGCTACGGCGTCCGCTGGGATCCCGAGGCCGACCGCTACCGGGTCCGCAACGAGATGACCGGCGAGTGGCTGCGCCGCCCCGGCGGCGACCTGGCCGCTTTCGTCTTCTTCGGCGACGCCTACAGCGCCTGGCGGGCCTTCGAGGTCCACAAGCGCCCCGGGGAACAGTGAGATGTCCACTCTCTCCCGCGCGACCGCCGAACAGCGCCGTAAGGCCGCCGACGTCCTGGACGACCTCACCACCGTCCTCGCCCTGGGTGGCGTCCATCTCCCGACCCTCGAAGTCGACTGGGACACCGGCCGCCTGACGTGCAGCTACCTGCTCCACCTCACCGCCCGCCCCGTCGACCTCCTGCGCATGGTCGACCTGCTCCGCAAGGGCCTGCGCTACGAGCGCCTCACCTTCGACGTCTGAAAGCGACCCCCATGCAAGACCCCCGCCTGCTCGCCAAGCCCCCCGTCTGCCGGCTCGGCTGCCTCGTCCTGATCCGCAACCAGCGCGGCGACGTCCTCCTGGTCGACCCGGACTACATGGACGGCATGATCCTCCCGGGCGGCTCCGCCCGCCCCAACGAGCCGCCGCACCTGGCCGCCGCCCGCCACCTCCACGCGGACACCGGGCTGATCGTGCGTCTCACCGACATCCTCGCCGTCGACTTCACCCCCGCCGACCGCTACCTGCAGCGCCTCAACCTGGTGTTCGACGGCGGCACCGTCCCCGACAGCACCCGGATCACCGTCCCGTCGCAGCGCAGGAGCGGCCTGCTCGGCGCCCGCTTCGTCCCCGCCCCGGACCTGCCGGACTTCATGGCCCCCTCCCAGGCCGCCCGCGCCACCGAGGCCCTCGCCCACCGCTCCCTGCCCGTCCTCCTCCACGGCCAGCGCGCCGCGTGACGGCCGGCGGCAACGCCCCGGCCCGGCGCGGGAGTCCGCGCCGGGCCGGGGCGTTGCCGCCGGGTCAGTCCAGGGCGAGGAAGCTGCCGACGTTCTCGTCCGGCCGGAACTCGCCCGGCCCCAGCGGGTTGAGGATCCTCGTCTGGCAGAAGTTGTCGGGGAACATCAGGATGGTGCCGTTGGTCCGGTTGAAGATCGCGGTGTCGGGGCCGAGGCCGGGGTAGCACTGGCCGCCCTGCGGGTCCTTGACCTGCTGGAAGTTGCTGCCCTGCTCCATGATCACGACGCCGGGGGCCGCCGACGCGGCCGTGACGTTGACGAAGGACAGGGCGAGGACGCCGGCGGTGACCGCGAGGACCGAGCGGGGGCTGAAGCGCATGCGCATGGGGACTCCCGTACTGGACGCACGAAGGGATGCGGTTCGGCGGGAGTCCCGAGGCCCCGAACCGGTGGGCACCTCGTCGCTCCCGGCGACGGTCTGCCCCGTACCGAGGTCGTCCCTCCCAGTGGGCCCACTGGTTCACCTGAATGGGAGTCGTGCGCCTGTCGCAACGCGCTCCCCGCCAGGACACGCCCCGGCCCGGCGCGGAACCCCCGCGCCGGGCCGGAGGGTTGTCCCGCAGCTGCCCTCGCAGGTCCGTGAGGTTGAGCTGCGAAGGGGTCGGAAACCGGGCGCGGCAGGGCGGTCCTGCCTGGTCGGACCCGTCCCGGACGGTGCACCTCACTGGGCCGAAGGGATCAATCCCCTTCTCCTGCAAGGGAGATGATGGTTCTCTGAGGATGCTTATCGGGGCCGACCCGGATAGCGCCGGGGGCCGCCGGGCCCGAGACTCGGAGGTATGCGCATCACCCGGGCCGGTTGGGCCGTCATGACGGTGCTCTCCGCCTTCATCGTCGTCGTCTCCGCCAAGTACCTCAGCTTCGATCCGTCGACGTTCTTCCGCCACCAGCGCGCCACCTACCTGAGCCACCGACTCCCGCTCTACGTCCACATCTTCGGGGCGCTCACCGCCCTGCTGATCGGGCCGTGGCAGTTCTCCCGCCGTCTGCGCGAGCGCCGGCCGCGCCTGCACCGCCGCATCGGCGCCACCTACCTGCTCGGCTGCCTGGTCGGCGCGGTGGGGGCGCTGCTGTTGGCGCCCGTCGCGTACGGGGGCGCCGTCACCGGGGCCGGGTTCGCGTGCCTGGCCGTGGCCTGGCTGGTGACCGGCGGCGCGGGGCTGCGGGCCATCCTCGACGGGCGGGTGAGCGACCACCGCCGCTGGATGATCCGCAGCTTCGCGCTGACCTTCGCCGCCGTCATGCTGCGGCTCATGCTGCTCGCCGCGACGGCCGCGCACCTGGACTTCCGTACCTCCTACACCGCGATCGCCTGGCTGTGCTGGGTGCCCAACCTGCTGCTGGCCTGCCGGTTCACCCGCGCCCGCCCGACGGCACGGCGGTGACCGCCCCGAGCGCCGCGGCCACGGCGTCCCGTACCGCCGCTTCGGTGGGGGCGGGCCTGCCCGCGGCGGCGGCCATCTCCGCGAGGGAGGTCATGGCCACCTCCGGCAGGCCGCAGGCCGTGAAGGTCGAGAACGCGGCGAGGTCCGGTGCGACGTTCAGGGCGAAGCCGTGGCTCGTCACGCCGCCGCGGATCCGCATGCCGATCGAGGCGACCTTCCGGTGCTCCGGCGTCCACACCCCGACCAGGCTCTGGGCCCTGGGCGGGGTGTCGCGTCGGACGGCCTTCAGGCCCAGCGAGTCCAGGGCGCCGATCAGGCCCTCCTCCAGCCAGCGCACGATGTCCCCGGGGCCGCGCTCGCGCAGGTTGAGCACCAGGTAGCCGATCAGCTGCCCCGGTCCGTGGTAGGTCGCCTGGCCGCCCCGGTCCACCTCGACCAGGGGGATCCCGGCCCGCGCGGGCAGTTCGTCCGGCGGGGTCCGGGCGCTGTAGGTGATCACCGGTGGATGGGTGAGGAGTGCCAGCCTGTCCGCGATCTCCCCCTCCTGCCGCTGCCGGACCCAGGTGCCCATCCGCTCGACCGCCTCGACGTACGGGACCTCGCCCAGATCGACCCGTTCCAGCCCGTGCTCGCCCACACCCGACCCCTCTCGGTGCCACACCCGCTCGACGACGGGAAGAGCGTATGCCGAACGATCGTGCGACCGGGAGGCGGGAGCGGTCGTCGCTCGGACGCGGGTGCGGACGTGGGTGGTGGGCTTGCCGTCGAGGTCGTGAACCGGTGGAACCGGTCGAGGTGACGGGTGCTCATGCTTCGCCCGTCGGCGGTTCGTTGATCAAGTCGATCAAGTCGGGGAGTCCGGTCCGGGTTAGCCCGGACGGGCACCGGCATTCCTCCGCCCGGGTCGCCGGATCCGTTCCCCCGTCCACGGGAAGGGTGGTTCGGGCACGCATCGGAGGTTGGTGCGGGGAGCAGCCCCCGCTGACGCCAGTCCGACCCCCACACTCTCAGGAGGCCGCCGTGGCCCGCACGAAGTCCCTCGCCCTGACCGCCCTCACCGCCGTCACCGTCCTGTCCGCGAGTGCCGCCGTCGCCTTCGCCGACGCCAGGCCCGCCGTCAAGCCGAGCGTCGTCGTCCCCCACGACCAGGCCGCCGCCGACCCCTCCCTGCTGGCCGCGCACAACCCGGTCTTCGGCAACCCCGTCGACGTGCCCGCGGGTGGCCACGGGATCGCCACGGTGTCCTGCCCGTCAGGGCAGGTGCCCACCGGTGGTGGCGGTCAGACCAGCGGTTTCGACATCTTCTTCACCGACTCCTACCCGAGCGGCAGTTCCTGGGTCATTCGCGGCACCAACACGGGCACCACGACCCAGTCCCTGTCGGCGAACGCCGTCTGCACCACCCCCTGACCTCTCGGACGAACGGCCCGGGCCCGGCAACTTCGGGCCCGGGCCGTTCCATGTCCGGCGGGGTGGCGCGGTCGGGGCGGTCGGGTTGGGGTCAGGTCGGTTCCGGCAGCAGCCCGAGGCCGGAGACCGGGCCGAGGTGGGTGAGCTTGTCGGGGTTGGAGACGGCGTGGACGGCCCGCACGGCGCCGTCGGCGTCGACGTCCAGCTCGATGACGCTCGCCACGCGCCGCTCGGCGTCGTACACCACCGCGCCGGGGCGGCCGTTGACCAGTGCCGGGACGAGGTGCGCGCCCAGGCGGCGCAGGCGGCGCAGGCCGCCGACGAGCAGTTGGGCGACGCGGCGCGGGTCGGTGAGGCAGTGGGCGAGCGCGCGGGCCTTGCCGCCGCCGTCGCCGCGGAAGGCGACGTCGGGGGCGAGCAGACCGAGCAGGGCGTCCAGGTCGCCGCCCTCGGCGACCGCGAAGAAGCGGCGGGCCAGCTCCTCGCCCTCCGCGCGGCGGGCGGGGGCCGCGGGAGCGTCGTCCTTGAGCGCCAGGCGCTTGCGGGCACGGGCGAGGATCTGGCGGCAGTTCGCCTCGCTGCGGCCGACCATCCCGGCGACCTCCGGGTAGCCGTACCCGAACGCCTCACGCAGCGTGAACACCGCGCGCTCGACGGGGGAGAGGGCCTCCAGCAGCACCAGGAACGCCATCGACAGCGAGTCGGCCAGCTCGGCGTGCTCGGCCGGGCCGGGGCGCTCGGCGGTGGTGACGACGGGCTCGGGCAGCCACTGGCCGACGTAGGTCTCGCGGCGCACCCGGGCGGACCTGAGGTGGTTGATGCCCAGGCGGGTGACGGCCGTGGTCAGGTACGCCCTGGGGGCGCCGATCGCGGTGCCGGCCCGCTCGGCGCGGGCGAGGCCGAGGAAGGCGTCCTGGACGAGGTCCTCGGCGTCGCCGACCGAGCCCGTCATCCCGTAGGCGATGGAGAACAGCAGCGGCCGGTACCCGGCGGCCGTGCCCGACACGTCCGTCCCACCCGTCATGGAATCCCCCTGTCCCGAGCGTGGTCGGCAGGTTATCCGAAGCCTGTCGGCACCCATCGGCGGGTGGTGTGGCGCAGGTCACTCCGGGGGCTGTCACAAACCGGCGGGCTGTCTTGTCTTCATGACAGCAACGGAAAGCACCGACCGAGGAGCACACCATGGAACCCCGTCTGGACGTCTTCACCAACCCGATCCTGGGCAAGGTCGGCAAGCACCTGATCGCGGCCAGCAAGCCCACCACCGAGTCGAGCCTGCCGCTCGCCGTCCAGGAGCTGGTGCGGCTGCGCGCCAGCCAGATCAACGGCTGCGGCCCCTGCGTCGACATGCACTTCAAGGAGGCCGTGCACGCCGGGGAGGACCCGGCGCGCCTGAACATGGTCGCCGTCTGGCGCGAGGCCACCGTGTTCACCGACGCCGAGCGCGCCGCGCTGGAGCTCGCCGAGGAGGGCACCCGGATCGCGGACGCGGCCGGCGGGGTGAGCGACGAGGTGTGGGCGAACGCCGCCAAGTACTACGACGAGGAGCAGCTGTCGGCGCTGGTCTGCGTGATCGCGATCATCAACGCCTTCAACCGGGTCAATGCGGTGATCCGCCAGCCCGGGGGCACCTACGAGGTGGGCATGTACGGCCACTGACCGGCTCCCCGGGCCCCATCCCCAACTGTCCCTCCGCGCAGGGCCGGTGGGGGACGGGGCCCGGACCCGGGCCGGTGTGTCGCCCGCACGGGTGAATATCGCCGATGCATTCCGGCCGAACGGGCCGTCGGTGCGGGCGCGGGCTGTCACGATCGTCGCTGTTCGTGATCCCGTGCCCGATCGACGCCGTGAGAGGGAGAAGCCATGTCCGAGGAGACGACGCGACGGATCGTCCTGGTGCGCCATGCCAAGTCCGAGCATCCCGACGATGTGGACGACCACGACCGGCCCCTGGCCGGGCGGGGCCGCAAGGACGCGCCGGCCGCCGGCCGCTGGCTCGCCGGCAACGACGTCACCCCCGACCTCGTACTCGTCTCGACGGCCGTGCGCACCCGCGAGACGTGGAAGCTGGTGGCCGCCGAACTCCCGTCCGAGCCGCGGACGGTCCACGAGGAGCGCCTGTACGAGGCGAGCCTCGGCGAGCTCATCGCGCTCCTCAACCAGACCTCCGACGAGGTCCGGAACCTGGTCGTGGTCGGCCACAACCCAGGCGTCCACGCGCTGGCCGACGCCCTGGCCGGCGAGGCCGAGGGCGACGCGCTGGCGCGGATGAACCGTTCCGGCTTTCCGACGTCCGCCATCGCCGTCCTGGCCTTCGAGGGCAGTTGGAAGGCCGTCGAGCACGGCGTCGCCCGGCTCACCGACTTCTGGGCGCCGCACGCCTGACGGCGCCGGGGCCTCGGCGGCCTCGGCCGGCGGCCGGTCACACGCGAGGGAAGCCGAAGGCGTAGCCGTTGTCCCTCAGTTACGGCAGCAGCTGCTCCAGGGCCTCCGGCGTCCGGGCGCGGTTGGAGTCGTCGGGTCGCGGAGCCGTCGGGTCGCGGAGCCGGGCGGCCCCGCCGTGATGGGGCGGGGTCAGCGGCGCGGGCCGGCGACGAGGTCGCTGAGGCGGACCACGGCGATGTCGAGCTGGCCGTGCCCGTCCTCCCAGCCCGCGACGGCTTCGCAGCCCTCCTCCTCCAGGCCGTACGCCGTGGCGTCCGCCGCCAGGGGCATCAGGCCCTCGTCGCCGTCGGTGCAGAAGAAGCCGAGGTGGGTGCGGAGCCCGGGGTGGGGTATCGCGGCCAGGTCCTCCTCCCAGTCCTCCTCGGGCTCCGCCGAGAAGGGCGTCAGCTCCTCGGGGGTGCGGCCGGTGCCGAGGGCGGCGCGCAGGGCGTCCAGGAGGGTGCCGTCGCAGACGAGCCGGGCGAAGCGGACGCTCCAGGCGCCGGCCAGGGCGGGGGAGGCGAGGTCGACGCCGTACCGCTCGGCCAGCGCGCCGAGGTCGAAGCCGCGCACGAGGGCGCGGGTGAAGCAGGCGGCCTCGACGGCGGCGGCGAAGCCCTCGGGCAGGTCCGCCTGCGGTGCGTCGCAGGGCCGGAACTCGAAGAGCGACCGGCTCGCGTCGAAGTCCGGGGTCCGCTCGGTCTCGTCGAACAGGTAGAGGTCCGCGGCGACCGGGCGCTCGCCGCGCAGGGCCGCCGGGTGCACCCAGGCGGCGTCGCGTTCGAAGCCGGACTCGTCCATCAGGTTGCCGCTGACGCGGGCGGCGTAGACGGCCTTCGGGTCGTACTCCTCCAGCGGCCGGCCGAGCAGGACGGCGAAGGCCTCGGCGAGCAGGCGGTCCCAGTCGGCGTCCGGCGCGGGGGAGTTCACGGGTGCGGTGGGGTCAGTGGTCATGGCGGCACCGTAGCGGGGCCCGCCGACAGGGCCGTGCCCCGGTCCGGCGGGGCGCCCGGTGCCGCTTCTGCGCGGGGGCTCACTGCCCGGAACGGACGCCCTGCCGCTCGTGCAGCACGGCGATCGCCTCCCGGCACCAGTCCCGGTTGCCGCGCTCGAAGGCGAGGCCGCGCAGGCAGGTCAGGTAGGGGCCGATCCGTCCGCCCTCGCGCAGGAACTCCCGCTCCTCGCGGCCCGCGCGCATGGCGTGCAGCATCCGCTCGAACAGGTCCACCTTGGCCTGGGCGAACTCGGCCCGCTCGGCGAGCTGTTCGGCCAGGACGTCGGGGTCCAGCCGGTCGGCGGCACGGACCTTGACCATCAGGTCGTCGCGCACGAAGGACGGCTTGGCGGAGGCCGCGGCGAACTCCTCCAGCTCCGCCAGCCCCGCGTCCGTCACCCGGAACAGCCGCTTGGTGGGCCGGCTCTCCTGGACGACCTCGCGCCCGGCGACCAGCCCGTCCTTCTCCAGCCTCGTCAACTCGGCGTACAGCTGCTGGGGTTGGGCGTACCAGAAGTTCGCCACCCCCAGGTCGAAGGCCTTGGCCAGGTCGTAGCCGCTGGTCTCGCCGTCGAGCAGCGCGGCCAGTACGGCGTGCCGCAGTGCCATCGCCCCGTTCTCCTTCCCTCGCCCGTCTACCGCCCGTCAGGTCTGCCATGGTAGTCATGAATCTGATTAGTCACATCCATGACTGTCCGACCGGGGAGTGAGCCCATGACCGCCACCGACACCGGCACTGCCACCGACACCGCCCTCGCCGACACCGTCCTCGCCGCCACCGCCGAGGCTTTCCGCGCCGCCGTCGAGCGCCACGACCTCGCCGCGCTGGACGGCCTCTTCGCCGACGACATCCGCCTGTACAGCCCCGTCAAGTTCACGCCCTTCGAGGGCAAGGCGATGGTGCTCGGCCTCTTCGGCGTGCTGCTGCGCGTCTTCGAGGACTTCCGCTACGTCGGCGACCACACCGGCACCGCGCAGACCAGCGCCGACGGCGGCGAGGCGCCCTCGGCCGTGCTGGTGTTCCGGGCGGTGGCGGGCGGCCGGGAGATCCACGGCATCGACCTGCTGCACGTCGACGAGCAGGGCCTGATCAAGGAGTTCACGGTGATGGTCCGTCCGCGCTCCGCCGTGCACGCGCTGGGCGAGGCGGTGCTGGCCGGGCTGGTCGCCGACGGCCTGGTGCCCGCGCCGCCCGCCGGCTGAGCCGCCGGTACGGCTCCGGTACGGGGCTGTTGCCGTCCGCGGACACTCCCGCGGGCTCGGGTCGGGCATGATCATGGTCCCCGGGGTGCCGGGGGCGGCGTGGGGGAGGCGTGATGCGGCGGACGGTCCGGGGCGGGTACGCGGCGGCGGTGGCGCTGGCGCTGGGGGTGACGGCCTGTACGGGGCAGGGCGGCGGCGAGAAGGCGCCGCCGGCCACCGTGCCCGCGGCGTCCGCGACACCGACGCCGACGCCGACGCAGCCGTCTGCACCGACGGCGCACCCGGTGGTGCTGCCCGAGCCCGCCCCGGCGTCCAAGCAGTGGATCGTCGACGAGCTGCTCACGATGGACCTCGGTCACAACCCCTGCTCCGCGCCGTCCTTGGCGAACCTGGTCGTGCTGGACGACGACGGCCGGGACCGGGCGGACGTGCTGTGGCCCCTGGACGACTCCTCCCTGTGCCTCGCCTCGATCACCCGGGTCGACGGCGGGCTGTCCGGCGAGGTCATCGGCGACCGGGTCGCGTCCCTCACGGCCCGGCGCCAACCGAAGATGATCGGCGACTACCGGCGGCTGGTGCTCCTCGCCTTCTTCCCCGGCGACGTCGGCACGGTCGAACTGCGGGGCGACGACCGCCACCTGTTCGGGCCGGTGCACCAGCGGCTGCTCGACCTCGGCGGCGGGAAGGCGGTGACCGTCGTCCACTACGGCTACGCGAAGCCCGCACCGGCCGCCGACGACCCGCAGGCCCCGCAGCCGGCCCCGCCGGCGGCCCACACCCCGGGATCCGCCTACCTCCAGCCCCAGTTGTGCCCGTCACGCCTCGAACCGTGCCGGGTCGCCGAGCAGGGCTGAGCCCGGGGGAGGGGGCGGGGCCGGGGAAGGGGGCGGGGCCGGGGAAGGGGCCGGGGAAGCGGCCGCCGGCTCAGTCCAGCACCGCCGCCACCGTCCGCGGCGTCCAGTGCCCCGCCGCGCCCGGCCGGGTGGCGAGGTAGCCGGCCGTGCGCCACGGGCCCCAGCCGTGGGACTCGGCCAGCCCGGCGGCCAGGATGCGCAGGTAGGGCGGGGTGGGGGCGTTGAGCTCGGCGCCGGCCACGCCCCGGGCGCAGGTGAAGGTCAGCAGCGGGTGCCCCTGCGACTCGCCGACGCGCAGCAGGGTCTCGTAGCGTCCCTGGCCCAGTTCGGCACGCCCGGTGGCGAGCACCGCGGTGAGGTCGAGGTCGGCGCCGGGGGAGCGGCGCATCTCCTGCGCGGCGATGTCACTGAACTGACCGACCGTCACCAGATAGGCGCGGCAGGGGACTTCACCGCTCCCGGCGGGGTCGTAGAAGGCCGATCCGCCACCCCAGGTGAGTGAGCGCCCGGCGAAGTAGAGCGTTCCCGGCAGCGCGGTGGCCACCGTCCGGCGCGGCGGGCTGGGGTCGCGGCTGCCGGGCTGGGCCCGCACGGCGCCGTCCGGGCGCCCGCCGCTCAGGTAGCAGGCGAGGCGGGCGGCGTGCAGGTTGGAGCCGTACGCCACGTACCAGACGAGTGCGCTCGCGTTCCGGCCACCGGCACTCTTTCGGGGGCCGCCGCCTTCGGCGGAATCCCAGCCGGAGCGGCCTTTTCCCGGCCCGCTCACCGCGAGGCCCCGCGGTGCGGGGAGCGAAAGAATCCCACATGAAGATGTGAAAACCGTGAACAGCCTGATGATCCGACCAGAACCCCCCGATTCGGCGGTGCCCCCCTCACTACCTGTACCGTTCCGGTCGCCATGGCGTTCATCACTCTTCCCGCTCCCGTCGCGCTGCTCCGGTATTCGGCGATTACTCTGCACCAGCAAAAACGAGCGAAAACCCGCGAAATGTCATTCGATTCATACCGTCGTCGCTCCATTGCGGCATCGATGATGAGAATTTCCTTTGATCGAATCCTCGCTGCATCCAGCCGACTCCCAGCCGAGTCATGGTGAGTGGGCGCTCTCCCCCAGGTGACCACCCGTCACCCGGCACCACACCCGTACAGCCGTACACCCGTACAGCCGTACAGCCATAAACCCGTACATCCGTACGCGCCCCCAGGACCCCGGAGCCAAGGAAACCCATCCATGGACGCACGCCTCGACACAGCCGGCCCAGGCACACTGCACCGCCCCCACCAGGGCCCCGCGGCCGGCTGGCCGGTGGCCCAGGCCGCCCACCCCCGCAGCCTGCTCGACGTCATCGCCGCCACCGCCGACGCCCACCCCCACGCGCCCGCGCTCGACACCGGCGACACCGTCCTCGACTACCGCGCCCTGCTCCACGAGGTCGACACCCTCGCCGGACAGCTCGCCGGCCACGGCATCGGCCGCGGCGACCGGGTCGGGGTCCGCATCCCCTCCGGCACCGCCGACCTCTACACCGCCATCCTCGCCGTGCTGCGCTGCGGCGCCGCCTACGTCCCCGTCGACGCCGACGACCCCGACGAGCGCGCCGAGATGATCTGGCAGGACGCCGCCGTCTGCGCCGTCCTCGGCCCCGGCCGCGCCCTGCACGCCGGCCCCGCCGCCCACCCCTCGGGCCGCCCCGCCTGGCCCGCCCCCGCCGACGACGCCTGGGTCATCTTCACCTCCGGCACCACCGGCCGGCCCAAGGGCGTCGCCGTCACCCACCGCAGCGCCGCCGCCTTCGTCGACGCCGAGGCCCGCCTGTTCCTGCGCACCAGCCCGCTCGGCCCCGGCGACCGCGTCCTCGCCGGCCTCTCCGTCGCCTTCGACGCCTCCTGCGAGGAGATGTGGCTCGCCTGGCGCCACGGCGCCTGCCTCGTCCCCGCCCCCCGAGCCCTCGTCAAGGCCGGCACGGACCTCGGCCCCTGGCTCGTCACCCGGCGCATCACCGCCGTCTCCACCGTCCCCACCCTGCTCGCCCTGTGGCCGCAGGAGTGTCTGGACGCCGTCCGCCTGATCATCGTCGGCGGCGAGGCCTGCCCCGCCGAACTCGTCGAACGCCTCGCCGTCGAAGGCCGCGAGTTCTGGAACACCTACGGCCCCACCGAGACCACCGTCGTCGCCACCGCCGCCCGCATGCTCCCCGGCCAGCCGGTGCGCATCGGCGCCCCCCTCGACGGCTGGGAGATCGCCGTCGTCGACCAGGCCGGCCACCCCGTCCCCTGGCACGCCACCGGCGAACTGCTCATCACCGGCGTCGGCACCGCCCGCTACCTCGACCCCGCCAAGGACGCCGAGAAGTTCAGCGCCCACCCCGCCCTCGTCTCACCCCGCGTCTACCGCAGCGGTGACCTCGTGCGCAACGACCCCGACGGCCTCGTCTTCCTCGGCCGCGCCGACGACCAGGTCAAACTCGGCGGCCGCCGCATCGAACTCGGCGAGATCGACGCCGCCCTCCAGGCCCTGCCCGACATCCGCGCCGCCGCCGCGGCCGTCCGCAAGACCCCCGCCGGCGCCGACCTCCTCGTCGGCTACCTCGTCGCCCACCCCGGCACCACCCCCGACCTCACCACCGCCCGCCGGCACCTGCTCGAACGCCTGCCCGCCCCGCTGGTGCCCGTCCTCGCCCTCGTCGACTCCCTGCCCACCCGCACCTCCGGCAAGGTCGACCGGGGCGCCCTGCCCTGGCCGCTCGCCACCACCGCAACCGTCGCCGCCACGGAAGCCCTGGACGGCACCGCCGGCTGGCTCGCCGGCCACTGGGAACGCCTGCTCGGCACACCCCCCGGCCCCGGCGACGACTTCTTCGCCCTCGGCGGCTCCAGCCTCACCGCCGCCCGCCTCGTCTCCGACCTGCGCACCCGCCACAGCGGCGTCTCCGTCGCCGACCTGTACGCCCACCCCGTCCTCACCGACCTCGCCGCCTACCTCGACACCCTCACCCCCGCCACCCCACCCGAGGACACCGCCGCCACCGCGGCCGTCCGCGCCCGCACCATACGCCGCACCCCCCGCAGCGCCGGCCTGTGGCAGACCCTGCTCCTGCTCGGCATGTTCTCCCTCGCCGGACTGCGCTGGATCCTCGTCCTCATCGCCCTCGACAACCTCACCGGCAGCCACCTCACCTGGGCCCCCCACAGCTCCTGGTGGCCCGTCGCCGCCGGACTCCTCCTCCTCTACAGCGCCCCCGGCCGCACCCTGCTCGCCGCCGCCGGCGCCCGCCTGCTCACCGCCGGCATCCGCCCCGGCAGCCACCCCCGCGGCGGCCACGTCCACCTGCGCCTGTGGGCCGCCGAACGCCACACCGCCATGTTCGCCACCGCCGCCCTCGCCGGCACCCCCTGGGCCGCCCGCTACGCCCGCGCACTCGGCTGCCGCGTCGGCCCCGGCGTCCGACTCCACACCCTGCCCCCCGTCACCGGCCTCGCCCGCATCGGCGCCGACGCCTGCATCGAACCCGAAGCCGACCTCGCCGGCTGGTGGCTCGACGGCGACACCCTCCACGTCGGCCACCTCGACATCGGCGAAGGCGCCCGCATCGGCCACCGCGCCACCCTCATGCCCGGCGCCCGCATCGGCGCCCGCGCCGAGATCGCCCCCGGCTCCTGCGTCACCGCCACCGTCCCCCCGGGCGAACACTGGACCGGCTCCCCGGCCCGCCCCGCCACCGACGCCCCCACCGACTGGCCGTCAGCCCCGGCCCCCGTCTCCCGCGCCTGGAACCTCGCCTACGGCGCCGGCTTCGCCGCCCTCGGCCTCGTCCCCGTCCTCGCCGCCCTGCCCGCCCTGCTCATCGTCTACCCGATGATCGACACCGACACCACCCTCGCCGCCGCCCTCATCCAACTCCTGCCCGCCACCATCCCCCTCGCCGCCCTCACCCTCGCCTGCTACGCCACCCTCATAGCGCTCCTCGTACGCCTCCTCTCCCGCCCGCTGCGCCCCGGCTTCCACCCCGCCACCGGCCGCGTCGCCTTCTGCGCCTGGGCCGTCAGCCGCCTCAGCGACACCGCCCGGCGCACCCTCTTCCCCTTCTACGCCAGCCTCTTCACCCCCATGTGGCTGCGCCTGCTCGGCGCCCGCGTCGGCCGCCGCGTCGAAGCCTCCACCGTGCTCGCCCTGCCCGGCCTGATGCGCGTCGACGACGGCGCCTTCCTCGCCGACGACACCCTCGTCGCCCCGTACGAACTGCGCGGCGGCTGGCTCCACCTCGGCCCCTCCCACGTCGGACGCCGCTCCTTCGTCGGCAACTCCGGCATCGTCGGCCCCGACCGCCACCTGCCCGCCGGCTCCCTCGTCGGCGTCCTGTCCGACACCCCCGCCCACGCCCCCGAAGGCTCCTCCTGGCTCGGCCGCCCCGCCTTCGCCCTGCCCCGCGTCGCCGACACCGGCGCCGAAGGCCGCACCTACAACCCGCCCCGGCGCCTGATGTGGGCCCGCGCCGGCGTCGAACTCTGCCGACTGCTGCCGATCGTCCTCGCCGCCCTGCTCGGCGACCTCGTCCTCGCCGCCCTCCAGGAACTGCGCGACGCCTACGGACTCGGCACCGCCCTCGCCGCCGCCGGACTCGTCCTCACCGCCGCCGCCGTCGTCGCCTGCGCCGTCACCACCGCCGCCAAATGGCTGCTCGTCGGCCGCTTCCGCGTCGCCGAACACCCCCTGTGGTCCTCCTTCGTATGGCGCAACGAGCTCTACGACACCTTCGTCGAGGAACTCGCCATGCCCTTCGGCGGCCACACCATCACCGGCACCCCCTACCTCAACGCCTGGCTGCGCAGCCTCGGCGCCCACATCGGACGCGGCGTGTGGTGCGAGACCCACTGGCTGCCCGAGACCGACCTCGTCACCGTCGAGGCCGGCGCCAGCGTCAACCGCGGCACCGTCCTGCAGACCCACCTCTTCCACGACCGGGTGATGCGCCTGGGCCCCGTCCACCTCGCCGCCGGCTCCACCGCCGGCCCGCACTCCATCGTGCTGCTCAACTCCACCCTCGGCGCCGGCACCACCGTCGGCCCCGCCTCCCTCGTCATGCGCGGCGAGAACGTCCCCGGCGCCACCCGCTGGCTCGGCAACCCCGTCGCCGCCTGGAACGCCGACCCCACCCCGCCCGCCGGGCGCCGCCGCGGCCGCGGCCGGGCCACCGCCGGGGTGTGACGGGGATCACCCGCCGGGGGCGATGAGTTCGCGGTGCGGTCACGGTCCACCCCCGTGACCGCACCGCTTCGCTTTTCCGAGAGGACCACAACCGATGACCGCCACCCCCGCCGCCACCGCGAAGACCGCCGCCGTGAAGGGCCCCGCCTCGTACTTCCCGTCCATCGAGAAGAAGTACGGCCGCCCGATCGAGGAGTGGAAGGACCTCATCCGCACCTCCCCGCTCACCAGGCACATGGAACTCGTCGCCTGGCTCAAGACCGACCACGGCCTCGGCCACGGCCACGCCAACGCCCTCGTCGCCCACACCCTCGCCGAAAAGCCCGCCTGACACCGAACAGGTCTACACCACTTCGCCGCAGGCCGGCCGAAACCGGCCGCACCCCGCGCCGCCCCCCGACGGCCGCACGGGAGCGCGGGCGCTGGCGGCGGTGATCGGCGCCACCCGCACCGGACTGCTGCGGCTGCCGGGGGAGGAGGAACGCACCACCGGCGAGCTCGCGCGGCGGCTGGGCGTCAGCGCCGCGACGGTCTCCGCGCACGCGGGGGCGCTGCGGGGTGCGGGGCTGATCACGACCGTGCGGGCGGGCAGGGCGGTGCTGCACCGGCGGACGGCGCTGGGGGAGCTGCCGGCATCGAGTTGACGATCGAGTTGACGATGCGTCAGGAGCCGGTCGGGCGGTGCCTGCGGCGCAACGCGGCGGTGATCGCGGCTCTGGCGACGGTGGTCGGGACGGTGATCGCGGCGATGAAGCAGGGGAAGCCCTGCCGAGGCGCCGGGCGGGGCCCCGACGGGGCGGCAGGTGCGCGACGCCTGGTTCCTGCCCCGCCCAACACGAAGGCCCCCGACCGGGGAAAGTGGTCGGGGGCCGTTCGCTGCTCACGGTGGCGCACCTGCTCGTACCGTGGAGGTGTGTGCGGGAGGCCTGCCGGGTGTGGCGGGCGCCGTCCCGGCCGGCTCGGCCGGGGGTGTACGAGGGCCGGGGCCGCCGTCGGCACGATCGGGAAGACGGCGGCCCCGGCCCCGGTACGGGTCCGTACGGGCGGGGCATCGACCGCGGTGCCCGTACGGCTGCGGTCGGGACCCATTCCACGACTTCAACAGCACTTGAAGTCAAGCCCGGCCCGAGGCGGGCCCCGCCCGAAGGTGCCGCTCGCGGGCCGGGTAGCCTCGCTCCCGGCGGGGGCCTGCGGGGGACGGACACGGACAAGACGGACACGGAACGGGTAGGGGCGGGCGGATGACTGAGCAGCACGGCTACTGGCGGGCGTCGGACGGGTCGGCGGTCAGCGCCGCCCAGGCGCACATCGTGTGGACCAGGGCGGCCTATCCCGCCCTGGTGGAGGTGGCGCGCCGCTACCACGCGGTGATCAGCTACCAGGACCTGGCCGAGGCGGTGCAGGAGGCCTCCGGGGTGCGCACCCGGATCAACCAGCGGCACTGGATCGGCAAGGTGCTGTCCCTGGTGATCCGCGAGGCGCACCGGCGCGGCGACCCACCGCTGACGGCCCTGGTGGTGCACGCCACGGACGGCAGGGTCGGCCCCGGCTACCAGGAGGTGCTGGCGGTGGCCGGGCAGCCGCCGGTGGCCGCCGAGATGGACCGCGAGCAGCACGCGGCCGCCGCCCGGCTGGCCTGCTACCGGCACTTCGGCGCCGACCTGCCCGCCGACGGCGGCATCCCCGCCCTGGCCCCGCGCCTGCGCGCCTCGGTGGAGCGCAAGGCCGCCGCCACCGCCCCGCCGCGCCCGCCGGCGATCTGCCCGAACTGCTTCCTGGAACTGCCCGCGACCCGGGTGTGCGACTCCTGTGGTGCCACCGTCGCGCCGTGAGCGGGCGTGAGCGGGCGTGAGCCGGGCCCTGCGGCCGTGAGCGTGGGCGTACGGCCGTGAGCGGCGCGCCCGGTGGGCCGTGGACGCGGCGGTGGCCCTGGCGCTGACGGCCGCCCAGGTGGCGGCGATCTTCGTGCTGACGTACGCGTCGCTGCCGCGGCGCTCCTCACGCGGCCGCCCGGTGAGCCGGCCGCCCGGTGAGCCGGCCGCCCGGCGAGCCGGTCGGACGGCGAGGCGGTGTGCCGGATCGCGGACGCCGCGTCACACGGCGGCGGGCGCGGGCAGCCGTCCGGGCATCTGCCAGCCCTCGGCGAGGCGGGAGGGGGACAGCCGCTGCCCGTCGCCGAAGAACTCGCAGAACTTCATGATCAGCGGGTCCCAGCCGACCGGGTCGACGTAGTGGTCGCTGCCGGGCACCAGCAGGCTCTCCTCGACGTGGGCGCGCACCACCGTCACCTCGAAGGCGGTGCACCTGTTGCCGGTCAGCGCCGTCGTCGACGCCACCCGGCACTCCAACTGCACCGGGCACTCGGCGGCGCGCGGCGCCCGCACCAGCTCGCCGGGCACCTCGGTCAGCCCGGCGGCCTCGAACTTGCGCCGCTCGTGGCGGTAGCCCTGGCGCTGCCGGTACTCGGGGATGTGCGGGTTGGCGGTCAGCAGCGCGAGGGCGTCCACGGCGTCCACCTGGGCGGAGGACGGCAGGTTGAGCACGCACTCGCCCTCGCGCCGCAGGTTGGCGGCGGTCTGGGAGCTGTCGCCCAGGCCCAGTACGCAGGACTGGTTCAGCCACCACGCCGAGGACATCGGCATCAGGTTGGAGCTGCCGTCCTCGTTGCGGGAGCCGATCAGCACCACCGGGGTGCCGAAGTACAGGACCTTGAGATCGATGACCTTGTGCACGGGAACTGCCGTCCTCGGGAAACTCGGGAAACTCGGGAAACGAATCGTTGCTGGTCACGACTGTGCCGCCGCCCGGACGAGGGCGCTGGCGGTGATCGGACATCCAGTTCCGGGACGTTCCCGAGGACGGCAGGGGCGCCGTCAGCCCACCGGTCCCCGGGCGGAGACCAGCCGGGCCCGGCCGTCGCGCAGCCGGTAGGACAGGCCCACCACCGCCACCTTCCCCTCGGCGATCCGCGCGGCCAGCGCCTGCGAGCGCTCCACCAGCAGGTCCACGGTCTGGCGGATGTGCTCGTCCACGATCCCGTCACCGTCCTCGATGCCCGCCGCCTTGGCGGACAGCACACTCGGCGTCACCCGCTCCACCACGTCCCGGACGAAGCCGCCCGGCAGCTGCCCCTGCTCCAGGGACTCCAGCGCCGCCGCCACCGCACCGCAGGAGTCGTGCCCCAGCACCACCACCAGCGGGCAGTCCAGCACGCTCACCCCGTACTCGATGCTGCCCAGCGCCTCCGCGCCGGTGACGTGTCCGGCGGTGCGCACCACGAACAGGTCGCCCAGGCCCTGGTCGAAGATGATCTCGGCGGCCAGTCGGGAGTCCGAACAGCCGAACAGCACCGCGAAGGGCCGCTGTGCGGGGGCGAGCGCCGCGCGGCGCCCGGCGTCCTGGTTGGGGTGCTCGGGGCTGCCCGCGACGAACCGGGCGTTGCCCTGCATCATCACCCGCAGCGCCTGGGCGGGGTCGGTCAGGAAGTCGTCCGTCGGGCCGTCGAGCGGGCCGGGCTCGGGGTCGGTTATCGGTGTGGGGATCATGCCAGCACCCTAGATCGCCGCAGGTGGAGCCCGCAGCAGGGGGTCACGGGGCGGACGGCCGCAGACCGGGTGCCCACGGGGTGTACGAGCGGGCGTTCGCGGGCGTACGACCGGGTGCCCACGGGGCGTACGGCCGGGTGCTCACGGGCGTACGGTCGGGTGTCCGGGGGCGCGCCGCAGGGCGAGGACGGTGACGTCGTCGCGGCTGCGGCCGCCGCTCCAGCGCCGGGCCCGCCGGTCTAGGGCCTCGGGCAGGGCGTCGGCGGGGACGGCGGTGAGGTCGGCCAGGCCCTGTTCGACCGGGTAGAACGTGCCGGAGGCGTCCTGGGCCTCGGTGATGCCGTCGGTGAGCAGCACCAGCACCCCGTCCCGGGGCAGCTCGAAGCGCCGTACCGGGCGCTGTTCGCCGGGGCCGACCAGGGCGGCGAGGCCGAGCGGGATCCCGGCGTCCAGGGGCACGGGCTCCACGCGGCCGTCCGGGTGCAGCAGGTAGGGGGAGAGGTGGCCGCAGTTGACGGCCCGCACCTCGGTGGCACCCCCGTCCCCACCGCCGTGGCCGTTCCCGTCGCCGTTCCCGTCGCCGTGGCCGTTCCCGCCGCCGTTCCCGTCGCCGTTCTCGCCGTCGCCGCCGACGCACAGCACGGTGGCCGTGACGAACCGTTCCTGCTCGCCGCTCTGCACCGCGTAGGCGTTGTGCCGCTCCACCGCCGCCTCCAGGGCGTCGGCCACGGCGGGCAGGTGCGCCTCGCGGAAGGCCGCCTCCCGGAAGGCGCTCAGCACCGCGAAGCCCGTCCCGATCGCGGCCAGGCCCTTGCCCTGGACGTCGCCGACCAGCACCCGGGTGCCGTGCGGGGTGTCGGCGACGTCGTACAGGTCACCGCCGACCATGGCGTCCTGCTCCACCGGCCGGTACAGCCCGTCCAGGCGCACGTCCGGGGTGGTGACGGGCAGCGGGCGCAGCAGCTGCCGCTGGAGGGCGACGGCGCTCTGCCGCATCCGGGACAGCTGCCGCTCGCGCCGCACCCGCCGCGCGCACAGGCCGATCACGGCGGCCTGCGCGGCGATCACGGCCAGCAGGGTGCCCAGACGGGCCGACAGGTCCCCGGGCGGGTACAACACCGAGTGGACCACGATCACGGCCAGCACCCACGCCGACGCGGCCACCGTCTGGGCGACGGTACCCAGGCCCGCCAGCAGCGCGGGCAGGAACACCAGCAGCAGCACCAGGCGGGAGTTGCTGCCGCCGGTCACCACCTGGACGAGCAGCACGGCGGCGGTGGCGGCCAGCACGGCGAGCGCCACCGTCGCGTTGCCGGGCGCGCGCGGGGAGGTGTCGTCGCTGTCCACCCGCCGCCCTCTCGCCGTGACCGTCCTCCCCAGGGTGGTCGGCGCGGCGGGGCGGGCGCGAGCGGGCTGCGCCGGGCGGGGGACACCGCCTGTCGGTGCGGCCCGGTACGGTGGCCGGTGTGTCGCCCCCGCCCACGCCCCCATCCCCGGCCTCGCCCGCGCCTTCGTCGTCGCCTTCGCCCGCGCCTTCGTCGTCCTCCGCCGGCCGGGTGCCGCTCGACGACCTCGTACGGCTGCGCCGGGCCCGGGACCGGATGGACCGCGAGTACGCGCAGCCGCTGGACGTGCAGGCGCTGGCCCGCACCGCGCTGATGTCCTCCGGCCACTTCTCGCGCAGCT
This sequence comes from Kitasatospora sp. NPDC096204, assembly GCF_044763205.1. NCBI lineage: Bacteria > Bacillati > Actinomycetota > Actinomycetes > Kitasatosporales > Streptomycetaceae > Kitasatospora > Kitasatospora sp. NPDC096204. Next base: position 184,973 of record NZ_JBIWFT010000007.1, on the reverse strand, counting down.
TCCGCGCCGCGTACGGCGAGACCCCGTACAGCTACCTCATGACCCGCCGGATCGAGCGGGCCAAGGCGCTGCTGCGGCGCGGGGACCTGAGCGTGACGGAGGTGTGCATGGCGGTGGGCTGCACCTCGCTGGGCTCCTTCAGCACCCGCTTCACCGAGCTGGTCGGGCAGAGCCCCAGCGCCTACCGGGCCCGCGACCACGAGCAGGGCGCGGCGATCCCGGCCTGCGTGGCCAAGGTCCGCACCCGCCCGGTGCGGCGCCCGGACGCGGCCCGGGGCACGGGCGGTGCCGAACGGTAGCGTGAGGGGCATGAGCATCGAACTCGCGCAGTGCTTCATCGCCGTCGACGACCACGACCGGGCGCTCGCCTTCTACCGCGACGTCCTCGGCTTCGAGGTGCGCAACGACGTCGGCTTCGAGGGCATGCGCTGGGTCACCGTCGGCTCGCCCGACCAGCCCGGCGTGGAGATCGTCCTGGAGCCCCCGCTGGCCGACCCGCACGCCTCCGAGGCCGACCGCAGGGCCGCCGCCGAACTCCTCGCCAAGGGCCTGCTGCGCGGCGTCATCTTCCGCACCGACGACTGCGACGCCACCTTCGAGCGGCTGAGCGCGGCCGGCGCCGAGGTCCTCCAGGAGCCGATGGACCAGCCCTACGGGGTGCGCGACTGCGCCTTCCGCGACCCGTCGGGCAACATGCTGCGCTTCAACCAGCCGCGCGCGAAGTAGCCTTCACGGCGGCCGGTCGGAGGCGTACGGCCGGCCGAAGGCGTACGGCGGCTCAGACGGGCTGGAGCCGGGTGCGCAGGAGGCAGAACTCGTTGCCCTCCGGGTCGGCCAGGACGTGCCAGTGGGCGTCGGCGGGCTGGCCGATGTCGACGGGCTTGGCGCCGAGCGCGAGCAGCCGCTCCAGCTCGGCGTCCTGGTCGCGGTCGGTGGGGTTGACGTCGATGTGCAGCCGGAGCTTGCCGGGCCGCGGTGCGCTGTTGGGGATGAAGAAGAGGGTGGGCTGCGGGCCGCCGAAGCCGGTGCCGGGCGGCCCGATCTCGATGCAGCCGCCGCCCTCGCGGCCGACCTCGACGTAGCCGAGCACCTCGCTCCAGAACGCGGCGAGCCGCTCGGCGTCGGCGGCTTCGATGACCAGTTCACTGATACGGCATGCCATGGTCCGTCAGCCTACGGCGATCATGGGACGGCGCAAGCGATTTGATCAGCGGGAGGCGCGGGCGGACACCCGTCACGGTGCACCAGGGCACCGTGAACGGGTGTCCGGCCGGGGTGTCCGGTCGGGGCGTCGGGTTCAGCTGTCGGCGGGCTTGAGCTTCGCGAGCGAGGCGGCGATGTTGTCGACGGCCTGCTCGACGTTCTCGGGGGTGTCGGCGGTGTAGCACAGCCGGAAGTACCCGGGCTTGGGGCAGTGCATCTCCCCGCCGGGCAGCAGGGTGACGCTCGCGTCCTTGGCCAGGTACGCCCCCAGGAGGGCCTCGCGCTGGTCGATCTCGTGGTTGATCGACACCAGGTCCGGGGGGAGCATCTTGTCCAGGTAGGCGCTCAGGTCGAGCAGGAAGAACTGGGCGGCGTTGCGGGACTTCTCCTTCTCGCCGACGTACGGGATGTTCTTGGCCCGGAGCCTCTTCGCGGTGCGGTCGAACGCGCTCTTGAGGAGCTTGGCGTAGTCCGCCATGAGCGTCTTGGGGAAGTCGCTCGGCCTGCCGTCGTCGGCGACGAAGAGCTTGCGCACGTAGGCGCTCTTGAGGGAGTCGAGCGGTCCGAACCAGGCCAGCGACTTCAGCGTCTCGTCGCCCTGCATGACCTTGCGGACGTCGTTCGACTTGGAGACGAGGAAGCCGATCCGGAAGCCGGACAGCCCGAAGTCCTTGGTCAGCCCGTACACGAGGTGGATGCGGTCGGGGTCGGTGCGGTAGGCGTCCGTCGACAGGACGCTGTGGAAGCCGTCGGTGCCGGTGCTCTGCGAGTAGGAGTAGATCTCGTCGGAGACGATGTGCATCTGCTTGTCCAGTGCCCACCGGCAGACGTCGTCCAGCAGCTCCCTGCTGTAGTTGACGCCGAGCGGGTTGTGCGGGTTGGTCAGGACCAGGAGCTTGGGCTTGGGCTCGGAGGCGGCGTCGTACGCCTTCTGCAGGGCGGGCACCGACAGCGTGAAGCGGTCGTCCCCGTCGAGGCGCACGGGCACGCACTGCAGCCCGGGCCGCTGCTCGAAGCACCACAGGAAACCGGGCCAGAACGGCGCCGGCAGCATGACCCGGTCGCCCGGCTTCAGCACCCCGCCGTGGATCAGCCCGAACGCCAGACACTCCAGGGCCCCCGAGCCGCCGGCGGTCGCGAACACGTCCTCCTTCGGGTCGATCCCGTCGGGGAACCTGAGGTTCAGGAACCTGGTGATCGGGTCGAGCAGTTCCTGCACGCCGTAGGGCGGCAGCGCGTACTTGGCGTCCTGCTCCGTCAGCTTGATCTTGGAGAAGACGTGCTCGTTCAGCAGGTCGAACAGGAGCACGTTGTTCGCGATGCCGAGGTTGTAGACGTATTTCGGGACGATCTTGTCGTAGTAGGCCAGGCGCTCCTCGGGATCGGCGATCCGGTGCAGGCGTGCCATGGCCAGGGCCTGTTCGACGCTCGCGACGAGTGCGGCGGCGTCCACGTCCTGCTCGGTGCCGCTCCTGGCGATGCTCTGGGTCATTGTCCGTGCCTCCGTGCGGGTGTGCGGGTGTGCGGGTGTGCGGGTGTGCCGTGTCTGCGGGGTCTGCGGGGGAGTGGGCCGGGCTTCCTTTGTCTCCTCTCCCCGCGGATTCGGCCCGTGCTGGTAACCCGCGCGGATGAGACCGAAGGCCCCGCCCGACCCGCCCGTGATCACGGCCCGATGCGCACCCCCGTGCGGCACCATGGTCCGATGGAGAGCACTCGACAGACAGTCAGTTCCGGCTCGCCCCTCGAACCGCGGATCGGCTTCTCCCGGGCCGTGCGCAAGGGGGACTACGTCGCGGTCGCGGGAACCGCCCCGATCGGCGAGGACGGCACGACCGTCGGCCAGGGCGACGTCCACGCCCAGACCGTCCGCTGCCTGGACATCGCCGAGGCCGCCCTGCGGGAGGCGGGCGCCACGCTCGCGGACGTCGTACGGACCCGCATCATGCTCACCGACATGAGCCAGTGGCGGGAGGCCGGGCGCGCCCACGGCGAGCGCTTCGCGCACATCCGGCCGGTCACCACCTTCGTGGAGGTGTCGCGCTTCATCGACGAGCGGTGGCTGGTGGAGGTCGAGGTGGACGCGGTCATCGGCTAGCGGGGGGCGCGGGCGGGCGCGGGCGTTCGGGCGCGGGCGTCGGGTGGCGGCCACATCGCCGCCCGGCACACCCCGGGCGCTGCCGCGGATCATCTTCTCGCACGGCTGACGGGCGCCTCGTGCCCCGCTCGCCCCTGCCCCCGGCGGTTCGCCGGGGGCAGGGGAGCCGGCGGAGGGGCCCACTAACGACGCAGGGCGAGGACGGCGGTCAGGGCGCTGACCGCCGGGCCGCCGAGGAGCAGGACGGCCAGGTGGCGGGGCCGGGACCGCAGGGTCAGGCGGAAGCCGCCCACGCGGAGCTCCAGGAACGGGCGAGCGGGGCGTTGCTGTCGGGGCATGGGGATCTCCGTGGATGCGACGACTCTCGGTACAGCGCCCATCACAATGGTTTGCACGGTGGTTGCGTCAGGTCGCAACCACGACTTGCGGTGGGAGAGCGCAACTTGCCGAGGGTGCAAATCGGAGAGCCACGCGGAGTTCCCGTACGGAGGGGACTGGCCCCGCTGGACGAGCGGCTGTCGGAGCCGGAGCGGCGCTGCGCGGAGTGCCTGCGCGAAATGAGGCAGCGGACCGGCCTCACCTCGGAGGAACTGGCCGAACGGCTGGGTGTCGACAGGACCCGGCTGTCGAAGTTCCTCAACGGAAGGGAAGTGCCCCGCCTGGAGATCGTCACCCGGCTCCACCGCCTGGCGGCCGAGTGCGAGGGGGTGGAGGTCTCACAGGCTGAGGCCTCGCAGATCCGGGCATTGGTGTACGCGGCGGCGTGTGTGCGAAGTCCGCTGCAGGCCCGCGAGTTCGAGCTCGCCGCGGCTCGCGAGGACCTCGATCTCCACCGTGCCGAGGCCCTTCAGCAGATGGCCGATCTCCAGCGGGAACTGCACGACGAGCGCAAGCGGCGCCAGGACGCGGAGGACGCGCTGGAGGAATTCGCCTTCCGCAGCCGGGAGGAGAACCGCGCGCTGGTGGAGGAGCGGGACGCCGCACTCGAACGCATCACGCAACTGGAGGACCAGATCCGTCAGGCGGGGGCCGTGCTCAGGCTGCGCGAGCGGGACGCCGAGACGCTCGACCAGATCACCCGTGCCACGGACGCCGAGCTCGCCCTGTGGGAGAGCAATGGCACGGGTGATCTGGCGGGAATCTGCGCCACGGTCGTCTATCTGCGCGATGCCGATGAGGACGATGCCGCCGATCGTCTCATCGAGCAGATCGTTCTCGGCCATCCTGTCGCGGACGTCGTACGCCTCGTTCGTGAACTCAGCTCCATGAAACGCTTCAATGAAGCCGTTGATGCCGAGCATGCACTTGCCAGGCGACGAAAGCCCATTGACCTCTTTCGCTGGTTCTGTGCCGAGGACAGGTTCGGGGAGGCGCGTTCGGACTTCATGAAGGCGATGGTCATTGCCGCGCCGGGCGAGCATCTCGTCCGGTTCTACAAGGCATGCAAGGACCACGGCGAAACAGCCCTGGAGTTCGATCTCCTGAAGGCCATGGTCGAGAGGGGGCGAGTGGTTGTGGAGGGCGGCGACGGCTCTTGGTTCGAGCGCTTTGAAAGCGGACTGGCGGCTGTGCAGCACGTGCTGGCTCAGCAGACGGTGTCGGAGGCCGGCAGTACGCCCGCGGTGAGCACGGTGGCCGCGGACCGGGCGAGGGTGCCGGCGAGCGCCGATGTGGTCTTCATGTCGTCCGGGCTGGAAGGGAGTTGACCACACCAGGGCCCGCTTCCTTGACCTCAAGCGGACTTGAGGTCCTACGGTCGGTCGTGTCCTGACGACCAGGGGAAGCCGAAGAGGAGTACCGGACGTGACGATCGAGACGTACGACCCGCAGGTCATCGCCGCCCAGCCCATCGGGGCCTGGACCGGGCAGGTCTACCGCCTCCTGGTGGTGGAGGGCCTGCGCGGACAACTGGCGGTGGAAGGCCTCACCCAGCCGCACTGGTGGACGCTCAACCACGCCGCCGGCCGCCCCGGCGGCTGGACCCGCACGGCCCTGATCGAGCGGCTCACCCCCTACGACGACCAGGACACCGCCTTCGACGCCGTCTTCGACGACCTGATCGCCCGCGGCTGGCTCACCGAGGACGCCGCCGGGGCCCTCACCCTCACCGAGGAGGGCGAGGCCGGCCGCCTGCGCGCCCGCGAACGCAACCTGAAGGTCAACGAGCGCGCCCACGAGGGCATCGGCACCGACGAGTTCGTGACCACGGTCAACGTGCTGCGCCGCATGGTGGCGAACCTGGGCGGCAACGGGAACCTGCCCGAGTGATGGTGCCCGGCGCCGGGCGGAAGCGGATCGGCAGGCCGCTCGGCGGGCCGCTCGACGGGCCGGGTTCGCCCGGGTGTGGAACGGTGGTAGCCCGGGGCCGTCCCGGTTCGGGTGTCCCGGTCGCGAGAGGAGTGGCCATGTCGTCGAAGCGCCGCCGCAAGAAGAAGGCCAGGGCCAGGCGCGGGGCCAACCACGGGCGCCGCCCCCAGTGCTGAGCCGCGGCCGAACGGGTGAGGGCGCCCGGACCGGCCCCGTCGGCCGGTCCGGGAACCCCTCACCCGTTCAGAGCCGTCCGCGCCCCAGGAAGCCGCCGCGCGCCACCTTGTGGTACTGGCAGTAGTCGACCCAGTTCGCGCCGAACGCCAGCTCCAGGACCGTGCCCCGCCCGCCCGCGCGGGCCTCGTCCAGCAGCCGCGCCGCGTCCGCGTCCGGCGGGGTCTGCTCCAGCACGAAGAGCCGGTTGACGTACGGGCCCGCCGGGATCGGGGCCCGGGGCGGGATGCCGGGCCGGTCCCAGGTCAGCTTGGCGCCGGGGCTGGACAGGCAGGGGGAGTGCATCCGCCAGCCGTCGGCGTCGATGCCGCCGTCGCGGTACCAGCGCAGCGCGTGGTCGAGGCTCCCCTCCGGGTCCGGCCCCTGGCCGTGGGCCCGCCAGTCGGCCACGTTCGCCGCGGCGATCCGGGGCAGGACGTCGAGGATGTCCTCCCGGACGACGAAGTAGGCGCGGGCGTGGATCCGGCAGACCAGCAGCGTGTCCCTGGGGTGGTCCAGGCCGTGGAAGGTCGGGCGGGTGGACTGGTCCAGGACCTGGGTCAGCACGTGCTCGACCCCCTCCACCGCCCCCAGCGCCTCGACCAGCCCCCGGAACCGCTTCCGCTCCGCCGCCCGGGCCGCCCGCGCCGCCGGTGAGTCGATCAGCCTGAACTTGCGCCGCTCGGTGGGCCAGCTCGACGCCCGCAGCTCCTGCGCGCCGTTGAGGAGTGGGTTCGCCAGCATGCCGACGAGGTGGACGAGGTTCGTCGCCGCCTTTTCCAGGAAAGCCTTCACCAGCAGGGGTCCTCTCGGGTCGCACGCGCGTCTGCGCCCACACCCTGTCCCGCCCGCACCCCGCGCCGCAATCCGCGCCCGTACTCAACTTCCCTCCGTGCCCGCCCGATTGCCGAGCGCGTCCGCCGCCGGTGGGCGGGGTGGCCGAGCGATGCTGGTGGCGGCCGACCCGCGGCCCGTCACCAGTACCGGCACCGGAGGAGACCCCTCTTGAAGGACGACCTGCTGATCACGAAGATCTCCCTCGGCTTCGACCACCTCGACGCCGACGGCGACGGCCGCCTCACCGAACGCGACCACGTCCTCATGGGCCAGGCCGCCGCGCGCGCCCTCGGGCACGCGTCGGGCTCCGAAGCCGAGCACAGGATCGTCGACGCCTACGTCACCGTCTGGCGCGACCTCCACCAGCCGCAGGCCGGCGGCGCGCAGGAGATCACCCGCGAGGACTTCATCGCCTCCACCCTGACCCTGGCCGATGACCCGCAGGCCGCCGCCGCGACCGTCGGCCGGCTCGCCGAGGTCTTCCTCGCCGTCGCCGACGCGAACGGCGACGGCACCGTCGACGCCGAGGAGTTCCGCGTCTTCCACCGGGCCCACTTCCCCCACCTGGACCGCGACCGGGTCGACCTCGCCTTCCGCCACCTGGACCGCAACGGCGACGGCACCCTCTCCCGCGAGGAGTTCGTCGGCGCCGTCGTGGAGTACTGGACCAGCCGCGACCCCGAGGCCCCCGGCAACTGGTGGACGGGGGCCCACCCGCTCGGCGGGCGGTAGCCGGGGCCGGCGCGCCGTCAGGGGCCCTGCGGCCAGGGGCCCCGCCGTCAGGAGGCCGTTTTCAGGAGGTCGCGTTCAGGAGAGCCGCCGCCGCCGGCGCCGGGCGGGGCGGCGGCCGGTGAGGGCGTCGAGCGCCAGGACGGTGCCCCTGGCGGTGGTCACGTACACCACGCCGTCCGCGTAGGCCGGGCTGCCGCCCGTGGCGTCCAGGGCCCGGCGCCAGTGCACCGCGCCGGTGGCCAGGTCGAGGCGCAGCAGCGAACGGTTGCGGGCCAGGCCGACCACCCAGGCGTCGGCGCCGGCGACCGTGACGGCGGAGGCGCCGTGCGGGCCGGCGAGGTGCCAGCGCCGCATGCCGTCGCTCCGGTTCAGGGCGTGGACGCCGGTGCGGAAGTCGCCGACGAGGAGCAGCTCGTCCGTGACCGCAGGGCTGTCGTCGATCGCGCTGAAGCCCACCTCGACACCCCAGCGCTGCTTGCCGGTCACCGCGTCGAAGGCGTGCACCAGGCCGGCGCCGGTGCCGAGGTGGACGGTGCCGTCCGCGACGCTCGGCGAGCACAGGGCGAGGTAGCGCTCGGCGTTGTCGTCGTACCAGACCCGCTCGCCGTCCTTCACCCGGTAGGCGCCCAACTGCCCCTTGACGCCCGTGACGTAGACCAGGCCGCCGGCCACCGCGGCCGCCGAGCAGGAGCCGTCCGGCAGGTGCCGCTCCCAGCGCCGGCGGCCGGTGCGGGCGTCCGTGGCGACCAGCGTGCTGGGGCGGGTGTGCCGCAGCGTGAACATCGACATGGTGACGGTGTAGACCACGCCGTCGGCGACCGTGGGCGCGGCGGAGGCGCCGACGCGGGTGCTCCAGCGCTCGGTGCCGTCGTCGGCGGCGAGCGCGTACAACAGGCCGTCCTCGCCGACCAGGTAGACGGTGTCGCCCGCGACGGCCGGGGTGCGGGCCAGCCGGTCCTGCGCGTCGTGGCGCCAGCGCGGTTCGCCGGTGAGCGCGTCCAGGGCGTAGCAGTGCTGTCCGGCGTTCTGGTAGAGGGTCCCGGCGCAGACGACGGGGGAGCTGGTGGGGCGTTCGGGCAGGCGGGTGCTCCAGGGCAGGAAGCCGGGCGGGGCCGCGGCCTCGGGGTGGACGCCGGTGTGGGCGGGGTCGCCGCGGTGCATGGCGGCCGGGCCGGCGGGCGTGGCCGGGGACGTGGCCGGCGTGGCCGCGGCGGGGGCGGGGCGGCGGGTGTGCGCGGGGCGGGGCCTGCCCCACAGGGCCGGGTCGATGAGGTCGACGAGCCGGGTCAGCGAGCGCAGGACGGCCAGCGGCTGCTCGGGGCGCGCCGAGGGGCCGCTGTGGCCGACAAGGCAGAGCCAGCGGTCGTCCACGCGCCACTCCAGCCAGGAGTGGTCGTCGGCGAACTCCCGGACGGCCGGGGTCAGCAGGCGCCCGGCGACCTCGGGGTCGGTGGTCTCGACCAGGTGGACGGCGTCGTACGCCTCCTCGCCGCTCTCGTACAGGTGGTGACCGGGCTTCTGCAGGATCTGGCGGCGCAGCAGCGGCAGCAGCCGGTCAGGGCCCAGCACGTTGCGGGAGACCACCACCAGGGGGAGCGGGCGGGGCAGTTCGACCAGGTGGACGGTGCGTATGCCGTAGCCGCCGCGGCCGTCGACCCGGTCGAACACGGTGACCTGGTGGCCGTCGAGCGCACCGGTGGCCACGAACCGGGCGCGCGGCGGGGTGTCGCGGCCGCCGGAGAGCGCCGCGTCGCGCCAGCGTTCGGCCAGTTCCGGGCTCTCCTCGCGGAACTCCCAGCCCTGTTCGGCCGCCAGGCGCTGCCGCTCGGCCCGGCGCCGGCGCAGTTCGGCGTAGCCCGTCCCGATTCCCCAACGACCCATGTGCCACCTCCGGTTGCGAGACCACGAACCGTACCGCGTGGGGCGGACACGGAGATCGGCGCGCGGTGCCCCGGCCGCGGACCGGGTCCGGTCGATCACGGACGGCCGATCGTGGACGGCTGATCGTGGACGATGAACCGGCTTGGGGCGGCGGCCCGTTGGAGTCGAAAAGGAAAGACGCTCACGTCCGATCACCACCAGGGCCCCGTCCCGGAGGTTTCTTGCATGCCGATCAACCGTAGGACCCTGCTCAGGGGCGCAGCGCTCGCGGCCACGACCGGTGCGCTGGGCGTCGCCGGCTCGGTCGCGCCGGCCTCCGCCGCCCCGGACCGCCTCGTCCACCGCCCCACCGACAGGTGGATGTCGCTGCTGGGCGACAACGTGAAGCTGTCGCAGCTGACGATCCCCGGAACCCACGAGACGTGCGCGCTCTACGACGGCGGCGCCTTCGGTTTCGCCCAGTGCCAGGAGTGGCGCATCCCCCAGCAACTCGCGGCGGGGGTGCGCTTCCTCGACATCCGGTGCCGGGTGATGGGCGACGTCTTCACCATCCACCACGACAGGATCTACCAGAACATCAACTTCGGTGACGTGCTGAACCTGTGCATCGACTTCCTGAAGGCCAATCCCCGCGAGACGATCATCATGCGGGTCAAGAAGGAGTACACCGAGGGCCAGGACTACCGGTTCAGCGAGATCTTCAACTACTACATGGACGGCATGGACGGGAAGGGCAACTACCGGCCGTGGTTCTGGCTCCCCAGGGCCGGTTCGCTGCCCACCGGGCTGCCCACCCTGGGCCAGGTGCGCGGCAAGATCGTCCCCATCATGTCGGACTTCACCTGGGGTGACGGGCGTTACGACCCCCTGCGGTGGGGGGACGGTGGCCGGATCTGGCTGCAGGACCAGTGGAACGACGGCTCCAGCCGCAAGGTCCAGCGGGTCAGGGAAGGGCTGGACACGGCGTTCTACGGCCAGGACGACGGCAAGCTGTACCTCCACTTCGCCAGCTCCAGCAGCTTCCCGGAGACCCCGTACCAGATCGCCAAGGTCGTCAACCCCTCCATCAAGGACTACCTGACGCCGCGCATCTCCCAGCGCGCGCACTACGGCGTGATCGCGATGGACTTCGTGGACGAGCGCAAGGACCTGCTGCAGATGATCGTCGACTGGAACTTCGGGCTCTGACCGGCCCTCTCCTTCCGGCTCTCCCGGATTCCGCCCCGGTTTCGGTCCACCCGGAGCCGGCGGCGGCGGGGAAGGGCGGTCCGGGCCTTGTGGTCGGGCCCGGACCGCCCGGACCACCCGGACGGTCGGACCGCCCGGTCGGTGTCGAGGCGGGTCGGTGTCGAGGCGGGTTCGCGGTGGGGCGGGTTCGCGGTGGGGCGGGTCAGCGTCCGAGGTGATCGGCCAGGGCCTCGACCGTGCGGCGCCGCGCCGTGTACAGCGACACCGCGGAGCCGTCCGCGAAGTGCAGCCGGAACCTCGCCATCGCCTGCAGCCGCGGGCGCCGCTCCACCCGCAGGACCAGCTGCCGCGGCGCGTGCCACAGCAGGTGGCCGGCCTTGCGGACGTCCAGCGCCGTGACGAACGCGGCCCGGCGGTCCGTGACGGCCAGCAGCCTGGTCCTGGTCCCGCCCGTGGTCGTCGGAAAGCCGCTCGCGATGCTGCCCGACTGCCCTGCCACCGCGCCGAGCTGCCCCAGCCTGTTGCCGACCCGCGCGCCCAGCCCGTCCCCGACGCCGCGCGCCCCGGCCACCGGTACGACGGTCGCGAGGTCCAGCAGGTGCTCGCCCGGTTCCAGCAGCGGTTCCACGGCCTTGCGGTAGCGGTTCATCAGAGCCTCGGTCATGCCCGTCAGGGTAGACGGGCAGGTGGGAGGCCTCGGCGGCGGGCCTCCGCGGTGTGTACGAGGCCGCCGGATTTTCTTCGCCGGGACCGTCGTCGAATCCGGCGGCGTGAACGTGTACATGAGGGGCGGCAACTCCCCGGCGGCGCCTGCCGCATGCCCTCCGACCCTGACCGCCGACCCCGACGCAACGCCCGCGCGACCGTCGCGCGCAGACCGTGCACCATACCGGCCTCCATCACGAAGGAGTCCTGACCATGCGGAAGTTCATCCTCGACCTGGTCGAGCGCACCGTCACCACGTACGCCGCGGCGTTCCTCGGCCTGCTGCTGGCCGACAAGTTCGACCTGACCTCGATGGGCGCGCTCAAGGCGGCGGCGGTCGCGGCGCTGCCGGCCGCCCTGAGCGTGGTCAAGGGCGCGGTCGCGACCCGCGTCGGCGACCCGGCCTCCGCCGCGCTGCTCGCCCGCCCCCGCGAGTAGCCCCGGCCGGGGAAGCGCCCCGCGCCCCGGGCCGCCGCCCGGGGCGCGGGGCGCCAGGCGCGGCTACGGCATTCAGCGGGTCGGGCGGACCATCACGCTCAGCCGGGGCGAGTCCGGCGTGGGCTGCTGGGTGTTGAACGCCCGGTAGCCCCAGGCCTCGTAGACGCGCTGGACCTTGCCGTCCCCGGCGAGCGGGTTCACCATGAGCGTGGCCCGGCCCTCGGCGCGCCCGGCCAGCAGCGCGTCGTGGATACGGCGGGCGGTGCCGGTGCCGCGCCAGCGCGCGCGGACGCCGATCTCCTTGACGGCCAGGGCCGGGGCGTCGGTGAAGCCGTGGGGGAGGGGCTCGGCCATGCGCTTCCAGTACCGGTCGCCGGCGTCGACGGTGTTGCCGTAGGCGTACCCGATGGGCAGTGCGCCGTCGTAGCCGAGGACGAGCTCGAAGCCGGGGTCGGCGGTGTGCCGGTCGAGGCGTTCGACGAAGGCGGCGAGGCAGTAGTTCGGCAGGTGCAGCAGCGGGGCCCGCACGTCGGCGTAGACGTCCAGCAGATCCTGCCGGGCCTCGGGGGTGAGGGTGGTGTGGTGGCGCAGTTCGACGCTCACGCGGTGGTCCTCCAGGTGGTGTGGTGTGGGCGGCCCGGGTCCGGTCCGGTGTGCCGCCGGGTGCCGGATGTTCTTCAGCACCGCATGTAACCAGGCCTCCCACCTGGCGCACAGGCTTCGCCCTGCCAGGCCCGTCTGTGACGCGGCCCGCCGGAACAGTACGAGGACCGTTGCCCAGGGAGCGCTGGACGGATCCACGCGGTCGGTCATGAGCGGTTCGGCGAGGACGTCAGGGGACGTCCTCGCCCCACTAGGCTGCGGCTGTGACGATCAAGGCTGTGGTGTTCGACGTCGGAGAGTGCCTGGTCGACGAGACCCGGGAGTACGGCACCTGGGCCGACTGGTTGGGTGTGCCGCGGCACACGTTCGTCGCCCAGTTCGGGGCGGTGATCGCGCAGGGCCGGGACTACCGGGAAGCCTTTCAGGTCTTCGCCCCCGGCTTCGACCTCTACGAGGAGCGGGAGAAGCGGGCGGCTGTCGGCCGGCCGGAGACCTTCGGTGAGGAGGATCTCTATCCGGATGTCCGGGGTGCCTTCGCCCGACTCCGGGCGGATGGTCTGTGGCTGGCGATCGCCGGTAATCAGACCGTGCGGGCCGGGGCGATCCTTCGCCGGCTGTTCACGGCCGATGTCGACCTGATCGGCACCTCTGACGACTGGGGCGCGAGCAAGCCGGACCCGGCCTTCTTCGAGCGCGTCGCCGAGGTGGTACCCGCCGACCCGCGCGAGATCCTGTACGTCGGAGACCGGCTCGACAACGACGTGCTCCCCGCCCGAGCGGCGGGGATGCGGACGGCGTTGATCCGGCGCGGCCCGTGGGGCTGGATCCAGCAGCACGACCCGGCTGCGGAGCGGGCGACGTTCCGGATCGATTCGCTGGCGGAACTTCCGGATCTGATCGCCAAGTTCAACGTCGGAGCGAGCTGAGCGTCGCCGACCAGAAGTAGAGGCGGTCGTCCACCCGTTGGACGGCCGCCGTGTCCTGCCACGGGGCCAGCGCCCGTCGGGCCTCGCGCACGCGTTCCATGCCGGTGGCGTACCAGGTGACGGCCAGTTGGTCGAGGGCCTGCTCCGGCGTGGTCCGGGCTTGCGGGAGCAGACCGGCCCGTCCGCGCAGTTGGACAGCCCGGCCATGGACTGTCCCGTCCTCCGGGTTTCGCCTCAGAGCTCGCCGCTGCGGACGGCGGCGACGAACGATGCCCAGGCCTCGGTCCGGAAGACCAGAGCCGGTCCGTGGGGGTCCTTCGAGTCACGGACGGGAACCAGGCCGGGGAAGTCGGGAGCCACCTCCACGCAGTCACCGCCGTTGTTGGAGTACGAGGACTTGGCCCAGGAAGCGCTGGACAGGTCTACGCGGTCGGTCATGAGAGGAATTCCTTTCGGGCCCTGCGGATCTTCTCCTGGGATGCGGCCTTCGGCAGCGCTTCCACCAGAAGCTGATCGTAGTCGCTTTCCCAACCCGCAACCGTCGCGCGTGACCGCTCAAGGTGGCCCCTCGCCATCGACTCCGCGTACCCCACGACCGTGTGGTCCGGGAGGTTCAACAGAACGACCGGCAGTGTGAAGGAGAGGTTCTCGCCCATGCTGAACGGGGCGATCTGCACGGTGATGTTCGGGCGCTCGGCCAAGTCCTCAAGGTGCCGCAGCTGCTCGGCCATGACCTGAGGGCCGCCGACGGGGCGCAGCAACACCCCATCCTCGATCACCGCGTGAACCGTCGGAGGGTTCTTCTGGCCGAGGATCTCTTGCCGCAGGGCCAGATAGTCGGTGCGCTCATCCGCCTCGACCGGAGTGATCGCACCACGCCGGACAGCCGCCTGCGCCAGTGCTTTTGCGTACGCAGGGGTCTGGAGAAGACCGGGAACGATGATCAGGCCGACCGTACGCAGCCGTCGGCACCGGGCTTCGGCATCAGCGAACTCGGCGAACCCCTCAAGGAGCGCTGCCCGGCTGAATCGCCGCCACAACTCGAGGAATCGTTGGCCTGATCCGAACACTTCATCGGCCTTAACAGCCAAAGAGCGTGTTGGTGAACGCTTCCCGTTCTCGACATATGAGATGTGCGCGCCCGAGTACCCCAGCTGCCTGGCCGCTTCGGTCTGCGACCATCGCTTTGCCCGGCGTGACCTGCGTAGTTCTTGACCGAAGCGGACCTGTGGCGATGCCTGGGCGTCAACAACGGCTTCAGTCATGATCCTTCGGCTCCTTCACATGACATTGCTGTCAAAGGTAAGACGCTGGCAATCGTAGGGCCTCTCACGCCACCATGGCTACGCCTGGTGATTTACCAGAGACACAGTGCGACCGGTGGGGATCCCGTGCCTGACGTGCGGAATCCCGAGCGGCGGTCACCGCCTGCGCCCAAGTCGCTCTCGTGTGCCTCCCTTCCGTCTCTCCGAGGTCCCCATGCTCACTGCCCGCCGCCCCCGCATGTTCGTCGCGCGTCTCGATTCCCGCGTCGAATCCACGCCCCTGGCCCGGTACATGCTTCGGGCCTACCTCTCCGGGCTGCCCTCGGGTGAGCGCTACGGCGACACCGCCGAGCTGCTGCTGGGCGAGTTGTTCGCCAACGCCGTGCAGCACTCGGACGCGGCCGACGACCGGCACATCGAGGTCCGCTTCTCGCTCGTCAGCTCCCGCCTCCGACTCGAAGTCCACGACGCCGGCTCCGGGTGCCCCGCCCTCCATGTGCCGTCCCCGGACGACGAGCACGGGCGCGGACTGTTCCTCGTCAACAGGCTCGCCGAACGCTGGGGCTGTGCCTCCCGGCCGGGCGGGATCGGCAAGTTCGTCTGGGCCCACATCGCCCCCACCCCCACGCCTGCCCTCGTCACCGTCTGAAAGCCCGAGCCCCCCGTGAACCTCGCCACCCTCGCCCGTCACACCCTCTCCCGCGGCGCCACCCCCGCCGCCACCTACGCCCTCCTCGCCCGCCTCGGCCACCAGCCCCTGCCCGTCGCCCGCGCCGTCTGCCTGGCCCTCGACATCCCCCACGCCGAAACCACCCGCCGCCTCACCGACTGCCACGACGCCCTCCTCGCCGACCCCCGCCCCAACACCGAGAACGACACCGGCGAACTCCTCGAAGCCCTCGGCGTCTTCGACATCCCCGTCGCCCTCGACGCCACCGGCCGCGCCGTCGTCGACCTCTTCCTCACCGCGATCGAGGCCATGGGCGGCATCCGCCCCGGCCACCAGCACGGCCTCACCCGCTGGTTCACCACCGGCAACCTCACCGCCGCCTACCTCTCCCTCACCGCCACCCACCCTCTGCCCCGCACCGGCGACCCGGCCCTCTACTGGACCACCCTCACCACCGTCGGCGAACTCCTCACCACCACCAGCCCCGACCCCCGCCTCAAGTACGCCCTCACCCACTGCCGCACCCAAGCCACCCGCACCTGAACCCCACCGCGCGCAGGAAGTCGACCCCGCCGACTTCCTGCGCGTGGTGGCTGGTTGGGGTGGGTTGCGCGGGCCGCTCGTGCTGAGCGGCCCGCGCCTGAAAGCCTGTGTCGTGCGCCAGAAGTCGACTCCGTCGACTTCCTGTGCGGCGGGGTTGGTGGGGCGGTGGCTGGTTGGGGTGGGTGCGCGGGCTGCTTCGTCCAGGCCACTCGCAGCTGAACCCCGTCGCGCGCCAGAAGTCGATCCCGTCGACTTCCTGCGCGTGGTGGCTGGTTGGGGTGGGTCGCGCGGGCCGCTCGTGCTGAGCGGCCCGCGCCTGAAAGCCTGTGTCGTGCGCCAGAAGTCGACTCCGCCGACTTCCTGCGCAGGTGATGGGTGGCGAAGTCGGGGCCACTGGCCGGGGGCCGTCACCGCCGGGATGTCCGCTCAGGCGGCGCGTCAGGTAAAAGGCGTTGACCAACACCGCTCCTGACGTTTGATCAAGATCGGTCAAGGCTTGACCACTTGTGATCTCAAGCGGAGAAAAGCGGAGTATCACATTCCCTTCGTGACTGAGCTGTGTAGGTTCCTGATCGGTTCGGGTGACAGCGCAAGCCGTCACCCGCCCGCAGGAGTTCTTCACCGGTCGCGCTCTGCCCCACGCACCGGCGCGGGCGGGGTGCCGCACGCTGTGCCTGCTTCCGCACGCCCTACCGCAAGCCGAACCGTGCACCGACCATGGGCACGCGAACCGTCACTGACCGTCGCCGAGCGCCTCCGTGGTGCCCGGCGACACCACCGAGAGGACCTTGATGGGCATATCTCCGCGCACACGACTGGCCCGCCGGCTCGCCGCCGTCGGCACGGCCGTGCTCGCCGTGCTCGCCGTCGTCCCGCTCGCGGCGGCCCCCGCCTCGGCGGCGGTCGCCGCGAGCCCGATCTGCCTGAGCGGCAGTTTCCAGTACGACTACCAGAACGCGGAGGAGGGCTCGGGCAAGCCCACCCGGACCAAGCCCGTCCGCAACGCCAACGTCGAGCTGTGGGGCCGGGAGAAGGCCGCCGACACCCCGCACGTGCTCGGCGTCTACGGCCTCACCGCCGTGTCCGACGGCGGTTTCAACCTCTGCTACACCCCCACGACCACCACGACGATGAACAGCATGTGGGTGCGGTTCTACTCCGAGAGCACCAGGATGTGGAAGGTCCTGTCCCAGGGCTCCCTGTACACCGTGGACTCGCCGGTCCAACAGAACCTCTCCGCGAGCGCCTCCCTCGGCGTCGTCAAGCCCCCGGCCCAGACCTCCCGGGCCTGGCACGTCCTCGACACCCTCAACCTCCTGTGGTGGGGCCGCAACAACCCGGTCAGCTCCTGCTGGAGCGCCCACGAGCCGAACAGCGGCTCCTGCACCGAGCTCTCCGTCGTCTGGGGCCCCGGCGCGAGCACCGGCCCGGTGTACGACCTCAACACCATCTACCTCTCCGACGCCGACCCCGACTCGGAGCACACCGTCCTGCACGAGGGCGGCCACTTCCTGATGCACCGCCTCTTCAACGGCGCCTGGCCCCCCGACAGCGTCTGTGCCTCGCACTACATCTGGTCGAGCGCGGGCCGCCCCTGCGCGTGGGTCGAGGGCTTCGCCGACGCCGTCTCCGCCTACCTGCTCGGCGACAACCGCTACGTGTGGTCGAACGGAAACAGCACCGAATTCACCTACGGCAGCGGCTGGGACACCGGGGACACGGTCTCCGGCAACATCTCCGGTTCACTGCTCGACCTGTGGCGGCAGGTCGACGGCGGCTGGCAGGGCACCCTCAAGACGCTGAACGACCGCACGCCGGGCACGTTCGCCGACTACTTCAAGACCGTCCGCCCCGCCGCCGTCCCGCCGCTCGCCACCACCGGCACGGCGCTCGACCTGCTGGCCAAGCACACCATCTACTACGCGCCCATGCCCGTCGGCGACGGCCGACCCCACTACCTCTCCAACGGCGGCAACCTCGTGCTGTCGCACCAGGGCAGCGGTTGCGGGGTGCTCCCCAACAGCTACGCCTCCATCTACGACAAGAGCTCGTCCGACCTCGGACAGCAGTGGCGGCTGGACACCAACGCGGACGGCACGGTGCGCATCCACGACGGCTGCAACCCCTCCCTCTCCCTGACGTCCAGCGGTTACCCGAGCTACCGCGTCACGGTGAAGCCGTCCGACGCACAGTCCGCGGTCCAGAAGTGGCAGGTCACCCGGAACGACGACGGCAGCCTGAAGATCACCGACCCGAACACCGGCTACGTCCTCGACACCCCCAGCAACCAGTCCGGCATGGGCGCGATGCTCTCGGCGCCGTCCGCGACCAGCGCCACCCAGCGCTGGACCACCCGCGACTGATCTGACGTCCACCGCCCGCGAAGCGGGCCGGGGAAACGCGCCGGGAAACGCGCCGGGGAAACGCGCCGGGAAAACGCAGAGAGACCGCTCGGGCCACCAGGGCCGGGCGGTCTCTGCTGTTCGGACGGACCCATGCGCCAACACGGCCCGCTGCCGATGTTCCCGATTGTTGGAGTGAACAGCGCCCCGGGTTCCGAACCCGCGAGTCCGGATGACGCCGCACTCCGAATCGTCACATCCAGCCAGGAGGGCTCACAAGGGCGTGCTGCACAAAGGCGCATCAAAATTCGGTTTCAGTTCGCTGAACTGTGCTTCTCTGGTAGAGCATTCACGAGATTGCGGCGAGTGGCCGGGACCGTGGCGCATCAATCTGCGCGATGTTCACCGAACCGATTGGGATTCACCCATACGCCTGACAGAGTGTGATGCCACCGGGCACCCAGTGCGACGCCAACCGCACAAGTGCCCGCCAGTTGGAGTGGACAGTGATATGGAGGAGTCCTCGATGAAGAGGAACCGGAACAAGCGCATCCGCACCCGCACCCGCACCACCCCGTGCGCGACGGCGGACCCGGTACCGCTGCGCCCGTACGGGACGGCCGTGGTCGTCGTCGTGGTCGTCCTGGCGGTCACGCTGGCCGCCGCCCTGGTGGCGACCGGCATGTCGGCCGGAGCGGCGCTCGAACTGGCCACCGGTGGCTGCCTGTTGGCCGCCAGGCTCCGACGGGAGCGGGCCTAGGAAGAGCACCTGCCTGCGATGGGACGCCGAGAGAACCCGATCGAGGCGACCGAGCCGGCGCTGGGCCGGCTGGCCGCCTGGCTGCGGGAGCAGCGCGAGCAGGCCGAGTTGACGTACCGTCAGCTCGCCGCTCGGACCAACTACCACCCCACCACCCTGCAACGGGCCGCCGGCGGGCGCTCCGTGCCGAGCTGGAAGGTCGTCGAGGCCGTCACCCGCGAATGCGGCGGCGACCTCAAGACCGCCCGGCGCAAGTGGGTCCAGGCCAACTACTGGGCCCACGTGCCCCGCCCCTCGGGCAGTCGCAGACTGCGCGCGCCCCGGCGGATCGACCCCGAACAGGCCGACTCCTTCGCCGACCTGCGCCGCGCGATGCACGAGATGCGCCGCAAGGCCGACTGGCCCTCCCTGCGGGAACTGGACCGCCGGGCCCGCGACCGGGGCGGACGCCTGCCCTCCAGCACGCTGGCCATGGTCCTCAAGGGCGAGGCCCCGTTGCGCAAACCCGTGTTCCTCGCCTACATGGAGGTCTGCGGGGTCAGGGAGGCCCGCCGCGCCCTGTGGGCGGCGGCCTGGGACCGGACGAACAACGCCCGTACCCCGCTGCCGGTCAACTCGCGCACGCACCACAGCGAGTTCGCCCGGGCCATGCAGTCCTCCAGCGCCGGTACCTCGACGGACATCCTGTTCCGCCTGTGGGTGACCCTGCGCAACAACCTCGCCGCCGAACGGGACGAGGGCCCCGGCCACCCCGCCGCGGCGGGCCGCGAAGGCACCGACGACAACCCGTCGGTGCTCGTGTGACCCGGTCCGCGGCCGGGGCGCGCCATCCGCGCCCCGGCCGCGGACCGGCACCCACCCGCGCCCCGGCCGCGGACCGGCATCCACCCGCGCCCCGGCCGCGGACCAGCACCCACCCGCGCCACCCCGGGACACCACCATGCCGACACCACCACGCCGTTCGGCCGCCCCCGGGCCCGCCCTGGGCCTGTGGGCGCTGCACGACCTCCACCTGCGCCACTACCTCGACTACGCCGGACTGCTCCTGCCGCCCGCCGACGCGCCTCTGGCCGTCCGCGCCGCCTTCGAGGAACTCGGCGACCACTGGCTCGACGCCCTGGCCACCGCCAGCCCCACCGCCTGCGCCTGGCAGGCGGTGCGCCGCCGCGTCTGCGCCCAGGCCGGCCCCCGGCCGCTGGGCCCGGTCGCCCACCTGACCGCCGCCCAGCAGGACGTCCTGCTGCTGCACCTGGTCCTCGACCTGTCCGCCGCCGAGGTCGCCGCCCTCACCGGCACCGAACCCGGCGCCGTCCACGTCCAGCTCCGTTCCCTGGCCGCCGCCCGCCGCTGACCCCCGAAGCCGTACGGCCCGGGAGCGGCCGGCAGGGAGGCCGCGCCGTAGCGGCCGCTACGGCGCGGGCGCGTACCCGCGGGCGCGGACCAGGTCGTGGGTGAGCCGGGTGAAGGCGCGGGCGGCGGCGCGGCGGTAGGCGCCCTCGCGGTGCAGGAGGACGACGGTGCGGGCGGGCAGCGGCGGGTCGAGGGGGACGGGGGCGAGGTGGGGGTGGTCGTGGGCGATGGCATCGGGCAGGACGGTGGCCAGGCCGGTGCGCCGGACGATCTCGGTGAGCGCCTGGATCGAGTTGGCCTCGACCGCGATGCGCGGGACGGCCCGGTGACGCTCGAAGTAGGCGTCGATGTGGCCACGGGTGGCGAATCCGCCGGTGAGCAAGGCGAGTTGCTCGTCCTGGAGGGCGCGGACCGGGAGCGGCGTGGGCATCGCCGCGGCGCGCGCCGTGCCGGTGACGAGGCTGAGCGTCTCGGTGAACAGCCCGGTGGCGGCGATACCGGGCAGGTGGGCGCCGGCGAACGCGATGCCGACGTCGAGGTCGTCGGCGAGCAGGGCCGCTTCGACGCGCTCCTGGGTCATCTCCGCGAGGGTGAGGCCGACGCCGGGGTGGCGGGCGTACAGCTCGGCGGTGAGCGGCCCGACCAGGTAGGCGGTGAAGGTGGGGGTGACGCCCAGGCGCAGGTGGCCGCGGGTGAGGTCCTGGACGTCGTGGACGGCGCGCTCGGCGGCGGCCAGGTCGCGCAGCGCGCGCCGGGCGTGGTCGGTGTAGACGGCGCCGGCGTCGGTCAGCCGCACGGCGCGGCCGGTGCGGTCCAGCAGCTGCACGCCCAGGGTCCGCTCCAGTTGTTTGATCTGCTGGGAGAGCGTGGGCTGGGAGACGTGCAGCTCCTCGGCGGCGCGGGTGAAGCTGCCGTGTTCGGCGACGGCGAGCAGGTAGCGCAGGTGACGCAGTTCGAGAGCGGCCATGGCACCACTGTAACCACACCTATAGATGAGGCCAATGGCTCCCATGGTCAACGGCTCTTGGACACTATAGGAGCAGGTCATGCATGGTGGATCTCACCAGCCCACAGGGCCGATCACCACCCGAAGGGAGTGACCGTGCAGGACCTCACCGACGGCGTCGCCCGTTTCCAGCGGGACGTCTTCCCGGCCAAGGCGCAACTCTTCGCGCACCTCGCCACCCACCACACCCCGGACACCCTGTTCATCAGCTGCTCCGACGCCCGCGTCGTCCCCGAGCTGATCACCGGCACCGAACCCGGCGACCTGTTCGTCATCCGCACCGCCGGCAACCTCGTACCCGCCCACAGCCCCGAGGCCGACGGCGTCGCCGCCAGCATCGAGTACGCCGTCGCCGCGCTGGGCGTCAAGGACATCGTCGTCTGCGGCCACTCCGCCTGCGGCGCGATGACCGCCCTCGCCCAGGGCCACGACCTCAGCGCCGCCCCCGCGGTCGCCACCTGGCTGCGCCACGCGGACGCCTCCGTGGCCCGCACCGCCGCCGACGGCGACGTCCCCGCGCTGGTACGCCAGAACGTGCTCGCCCAGCTGGCGAATCTGGCCACCCACCCCTCGGTCGCCCGCGCCCTCGCCGAGGGCAAGGTCGCCCTCCACGGCTGGGTCTACGACATCCCCACCGGCCGCGTCGAGGACCTCACCGCCGCCCCCACGCTCGCCGCCTGACCACCACACCCCTTCCCCCTCTTCTCACGTCGCCCCGTCCGCGGGCGACGTACCCCCCCTCCGAAAGGACGTATCGATCATGGTGCACGCCCAGGCCGGCCAGACCGCCCGCGAGGCCCTGGCCGACAAGGCCGTCGAGGCCAAGATTCGCAAGGACCTGTCCTGGAAGCAGATCGCCGAGGCCTCCGGCCTGTCGGTGGCCTTCACCACCGCCGCCGTCCTCGGCCAGCACCCGCTGCCGGAGCAGTCCGCGAAGGCCGTGGCCGAGCTGCTGGGCCTGGACGACGACGCGGCGCTGCTGCTGAAGACCATCCCGGTGCGCGGCTCGATGCCCAACCGCATCCCGACCGACCCGACGATGTACCGCTTCTACGAGATGCTCCAGGTCTACGGCACCACCCTCAAGGCCCTGGTCCACGAGGAGTTCGGCGACGGCATCATCTCCGCGATCAACTTCCGGCTCGACGTGAAGAAGGTCGCCGACCCGGACGGCGGCGAGCGCGCCGTCATCACCCTCGACGGCAAGTACCTGCCGACCAAGCCGTTCTGACACACCGACAGGACGGCACGCGACACGCCAGTCGGCACCGGGCGGGCCGGGAGCACAGCCCTCCGGCCCGCCCCTCCGCCCCTCTTCACTCAACTCCCGAGGAAAACCGTGGACTTCGCCCAGCGCACCATCGACATCGCCCGCCAGAACGTCGCCGAAGGCGGCCGCCCGTTCGCGACCGTCATCGTCAAGGACGGCAGGATCCTCGCGGAGAGCCCCAACAAGGTCGCCCAGACCAACGACCCCACCGCCCACGCGGAGATCCTCGCCATCCGCGAGGCCTGCACCAAGCTGGGCACCGAACACCTGACCGGCACCACCATCTACGTGCTCGCCCATCCCTGCCCGATGTGCCTGGGCTCGCTGTACTACTGCTCGCCGGACGAGGTCGTCTTCCTCACCACCCGCGACGCCTACGAACCCCACTACGTCGACGACCGCAAGTACTTCGAACTGGACAGCTTCTACGCCGAGTTCGCCAAGCCCTACCAGGAACGCCGGATGCCGATGCGCCACGAGCAGCGCGACGCCGCCGTCGAGGTGTACCGCTTCTGGCAGGAGCACAACGGCGGCGAGCGCCGCGTCGCGGGCGCCCCGACCGCCGTATGACGTGGGCGCCCCGACCGCCGTATGACGCGGGCGACCCGACCGCCGTGTGGCGCGGGCGACCGAGAAGCCGGCCCGGCGCCGCCCGGACAACCCGCCGGGCTCGGCGAGCGCACTGAGCCCGGCAGCGGTCCGCAGCCGTAGACGTGGAAGGGCGCCCTCTGCCGGAGCGGGCGCCGCGGCGTCAGGAGGCAGGCGTGCTCAGGTTCCACGGCGCATGGCGGATCACCGTCGTCGGCAGGAGCGCCGACTTCGACCAGCGGGCGGTCGTCCGCGGCGCACACGGACTGCGGGTGCTGCCCGGGCGGGTCGGCGCCACCATCCAGATGGACGAGGACAGCTGGACGCTCTCCCTCGAACACCACCTACGCGGCCGCGGCTGGCAGCCCAACCTGCGCACCACCCCCGGGCCCGTCACCGAACACGGCGGCCTGCGCAGCCAACTGCTCACCAGCAACGACCGCCACTGGCCGGGCAAGCCGCTCGACTACGTCAACTTCGTGCTGCGCCTGGACCAGGGCGCCGCCCGTGCGGCGCTGCGGTCTTCGCCGCTGTCGCCGCTGTCGCCGCTGTCTTCACCGTCTTCGCTGTCGGAGGGAAGCGGGTGGGCCTCCTGGTAGCCCGCCGGCACCACCTGCGGCCGCGGCGGCACGACTAAAGTCCCAGGTGAGAACCACCGCGCCCGAGGAGACCCCACCATGCCGACCGACCCCGCCGCCACCCCGACCCCCGCCCCCGCCGCCGCGCGCCCGCACCCCGCGCGCCTCGGCCTGGGCACGGCGGCCGTCGGCCGGCCCGGCTACATCAACCTCGGGCGCGACGCCGACCTGCCCGCCGACCGCACCGTCGACGCCCTGCGCGAGCGCACCCACACCCTGCTCGACGCCGCGTACGCCGCCGGCGTGCGCTACCTCGACACCGCCCGCTCCTACGGCCGCGCCGAGGAGTTCCTCGGCCAGTGGCTCGCCGAACACCCCGAGGCCGCGGCCGAGGTGACGGTCGGCAGCAAGTGGGGCTACACCTACACCGCCGACTGGCGCACCAGCGGAGTCGCCGCACACGAGGTCAAGGAACACTCCACGGCCGTCTACGACCGCCAGATCCGCGAGAGCCGCGCCCTGCTCGGCGACCACCTGGACGTCTACCTGGTCCACTCCGTCACCCCCGACAGCCCCGCCCTCACCGACCCCGCCCTGCACCGGCGCCTCGCCGCCCTCGCCGCCGAAGGCGTGCGCGTGGGCCTGTCCACCAGCGGCCCCGCCCAGGCCGACACCATCCGCCGGGCCCTCGCCGTCACCACCGACGGCCGCCCCCTGTTCACCGTCGTCCAGGCCACCTGGAACCTCCTGGAGACCTCCGCCGCCCCCGCCCTCGCCGAAGCCCACGCGGCCGGCTGGCTCGTCGTCGTCAAGGAGGGCATGGCCAACGGCCGCCTCGCCGGCCGCAACGCCACCGGCCCCGACACCGCCCCCCTGCGCACCCTCGCCGCCCGCACCGGCACCACCCCCGACGCCCTCGCCCTCGCCGCGGCCGCCGCCCAACCCTGGGCCGACACCGTCCTCTCCGGCGCCGCCACCCCCGTCCAACTCACCTCCAACCTCGCCGCCACCACCCTGCGCCCCGCCCCCGAGGACCTCGCCGCCCTCGCCACCATGGCGGAGCCCGCCGAGGCGTACTGGCGCACGCGGGCGGGGCTGCCCTGGTCCTGAGCGGTTGGCGGGACCGAGGCCGTCCCTCGGGTCCTCGCCGCCCGCCGGCGCCGTGGCGGAGCCGGCCGTGGCGTGCCGGCGCACGGGGGCGGGGCTCTCCTGGCCCCGTGGTGTCGTGCTTGCCGGCACCGGTCAGTCGAGGACGTCCGCGACCGGCTCCGGGACCCGGCCGCAGCCCGCGACATTCTCGACCTCGACGGCCTCGACCCCGGGTTCAGCAGATCGTCCTCAACAACCCCGGTGCCCGCGAGCTGATCGATAACCTCGCCGCCTACGCCAGCCTGCCGGCTGGCCCCCGGCGCATCGCCATCGGATGCGCCGGGGGTCGGCACAGGGCGTCCGGTCTCACCGAAATCCTCGCCAACGAACTCCGACAGCGCGGCCACCAGGTCGAGGTCGAGCACCTCCACGTCCACTTGCCCCGCGTCCTGAAGACGCCGCAGTGAGGCAGGCGCTGTCTGCTGGACTATGCCTCGCGCCATGCATCGGTGACACAGCCGACCTCGAAGTGCCACCACCCGTCCTCCACGCCGCGGACGAGCAGTGCCTTGATCCCGCTGAGATCTGCATCGGCTGGCACGTTGAAGGCGACCAAGGGGAACTCCTCGCTGAAGACCTCACCACCCAAGCCGAACGGCGACAGCCGCTCGTGAACAGCGTGAGCGCTTCGGCCCAGTGGACCGGACGGAACGGGCAGGACCCGGATGGTGCAGTTGCCCGACGCCTCCACCCGTTCCTTCGACCAGTGGAGACCGTCTGCATCCGTCACAAAGCGCACGATCTCGCCCTCGGCGACCCCGTTCTGCAGGAAGGGGACGTTCTCCACCCGGGCAGTATCGGAGCTCAGCCGCGTTGCCCACAGCCCCTCGGTGTCATGGGGAAGCCAGCCTTCACGCGGCACAAACCGGAACCACACCTTGATCCGGTTGTTCTCAGCGGCGAGGGGCTCGGACGGAGTCATCGAAGTCACGGTCCAGATGATCGCGCACTCGCCTTCACGCATCGAACGCAGGTCCGACTGCCCTTAGTCCGGAAAAGGGCGTCCGGTCTCACCGAAATCCTCGCCAACGAACTCCGACAGCGCGGCCATCAGGTCGAGGTCGAGCACCTCCACGTCCACCTGCCCCGCGTCCTGAAGCCGGCCAGCACGTGATCGGTCACCGCTTGGAACGGCCTTCAGGAATCCGGGCTCTGAGCAGGGCATTGCCAGTTAGCTGCGTCGATCGCGTCGCCCGCCATGCCACTGAGGTGGAAGCAATTGCCGTTGGCCCACACCGTCACCGAATCCCGCCGATGGTCGACCTGGAAGGGCTCGTCCCCACGCAACGTCCCGGACCAAGAGCCGTTTTCTGCTGGCGAGTGAGTGACAACGACGTAGGTCTGTCCCGGCAGGATCTGGTGGCTGTCTGCCCACGGCTCCACCGTCAGCTCCAGCGGCGCTTCACCGTCGTTTCCGACCAGCAGACGCGCAGTTCCCCCAGCGAACATCTCCAGCACCTTTCCTTGCTCCTGCGGGCGATTGCGCATGCAAGCGCCGTCCACAGACACCTGCTGCCTGATCTTCACACACGAGATCAGGCGCCAAGCGTCTGCACCGTCCGAGCCGCCGAACACCCGTGCTGGGACGAATCGCTGTCCGTAGTCCGGAAAGGTCACCGGCGACCGGCCTGCGCCCGATGCCCGGGCCTTGCCGTGGCGCCGCCGCCCTGGCTCCGGGGCGCCACCGTCCGCTCCGATGGTGCCGCCATCCGTGCCCAGCTCGCCTCCGTCGCCGCCGCCCTCTGCTTCACCCCGAGGGCCTCGCCGCCCTCGGGGTGGGACAGAGCCGGTCGATGCGTGCCGGCACGCGCGGGCGGTTGCCGTGCGGCGTGGGGTGCGCCGCGCAGGAAGTCGGCGGGGTCGACTTCTCGTGCCTGGGGGAGCCGGTCTGGCCCTGAGGGTTCGGCAGGTCGGCGCGCTGCCGGTGCCGTGGCGCGTCCCCGAGGCGCCAGGGGGCACTCGGGGCTGGTCCTGGTGGGGTGCCCGCAAGTTGGGGCCGAGGTGGGCCGGGGGTGTGCCGGCGCGCGGGCGGTTGCCGTGCGGCGTGGGGTGCGCCGCGCAGGAAGTCGGCGGGGTCGACTTCTCGTGCGCCCGGGGGCGCCCGGCTTCTGGCCTGACGGTTCGGCGCGGGAGCCCGACGGTCCTTGTCGGTGGTGGCGCCTACGGTGAGCCGCATGACCGAGCACCCGGACCTCGCCGTCGCCCTCGCCGCCCTGCCCGTCGACCTGCCGCCCGGCCGTACGGTCGCCGAGGACGAGGGGAGCCGGCCGCTGCTGTGGATCAGTGACGCCCCCGCGCCCGCCGGGCTGTGGCGGCAACTGCACCGCGCCCACCCGCAGACCGGGCTGTGGCCGCTGCTGCTCAGCCCGCTGGACCCCACCGACCCCGACTACCGGCCCTGGCTGTCCGGCGAGCTCTACCCGACCGACGCCGCCATACCCGACCTCTACGACCCGGCCGCCCTGCTGGGCACCTGGTGGAAGCAGGTCGACGAGGACGAGGATGGGGACGGAGAGACGGACGAGGACGCCGAGATCATCGACGAGACCCTCGCCCCCTACGGCCGCACCTGGCCCGGCCTCGCCCCCGCCGCCACCGTCCCGGACGGAGCCGCCGGCGCCGAGGCCCGGGAGCTGGCCGAGGTGCTGCGGTCCGTCAAGGACGTCCGTCTCGGCCTGGTGCGGGCCGACAGCGGCGCCCACGCACTCGCGGCGTGCGGCTGGAGCGGTCCCACGAACCACGAGAACGACATCGCCAAGATCGCCGCCGTGCTCGCCGACTGGGAGCGCCGCTTCGGCACCCAGGTCGTCGAAGTCGGCTTCGACACCCTGGTGTTGAGCGTTCCCGTGCCGCCCGCCACGCTCGCCGAGGCGCTCCCGCTGGCCGCCGAACACACCGCCTTCTGCCCCGACCTGGTCTTCCAGGGCTCCGGCAGCCTCACCGAGTACGCCGAGGAGCTGGTGGGCGCCCACCAGTGGTCCTTCTGGTGGGACTGACCTGACCTGCTCCCCGGGGGAGGGGAGGACGGGGTGCGGACCCGGACGCACGGACCCGCCCGGCGCCCGCCGCCGACCGGTGTGGCATGCTGCGCCGGGCCGCGAACCAGGCCCGCGCCCCCACCACCCCACCCGCCCCCGAGGAGCACCCCCTGAACACCGCCTGCGCCGAAGTCCTGTCCGCGGGCCTGCTGATACTCGTCCTGGTCTGCGCCGTCGCCCGCCCCTGGGGCTGGCCGGAGGCCGCCGCCGCCGTGCCGGCCGCCGCCCTGCTGGTGGTGACCGGCGCCGTCCCGTCGGAGCACGCGACGGCCGAGGCCGCCCGCCTCGGGCCGGTGATCGGCTTCCTGGCCGCCGTCCTGGTACTGGCCAAACTCTGCGACGACGAGGGACTGTTCCGCGCCTGCGGGGCCTGGATGGCGCGCAGCGCCGCCGGCCGCCCGCGCCGACTGCTGGCCCAGGTGTTCGCCGTCGCCTCGGTGGTCACCGCGGTGCTCAGCCTGGACGCCACCGTCGTCCTGCTCACCCCGGTCGTCCTGGCCACCGCCGCCCGCCTGGGCGCCCGGCCCGGACCACACCTGTACGCCTGCGCCCACCTGTCGAACACGGCGTCGCTGCTGCTGCCGGTCTCCAACCTGACCAACCTGCTCGCCTTCACCGCCAGCGGCCTGAGCTTCGGCCGCTTCGCCGCCCTGATGACACTGCCGTGGCTGGCGGCCGTCGGCGTCGAGTACCTGGTGCTGCGCCGCTGCTTCGCCACCGACCTGGACGCCGCCCCCACCGAGGCCCCCGACGCCGCACCGGCCCCCGCCATGCCGCTGTTCGCCCTGGTCACGGTGGGCTGCACGCTCGCCGGGTTCGGCCTCGCCTCCGCGCTGGACGTCGACCCGGCCTGGGCGGCGGCCGCCGGCGCCACCGTCCTGGCCGTCCGCGCCCTGGCCCGCGGCCACGCCACCCCCGCGACGGTGGTGCGCTCGGCGGCCCTGCCGTTCCTGGCGTTCGTCCTCGCCCTGGGCATCGTGGTGCGCGCGGTCGTCGACAACGGCCTGGCCTCCGGCCTGGCCCACCTCGTGCCCGCCGGGACCGCGCTGCCCGCCCTGCTCGGCACCGCCGCGCTGGCCGCCGTCCTCGCCAACGCCATCAACAACCTGCCCGCCACCCTGGCCCTGGTGCCGCTGGCGGCCCCGGCCGGGCCGGGCGCCGTCCTCGCGGTCCTGCTCGGGGTGAACATCGGCCCCAACCTCAGCTACGCCGGCTCGCTGGCCACCCTGCTGTGGCGCAGCATCGTCCGCGACCGCGGAGTGCCGGTCGAACTGCGCGAGTTCACCCGCCTGGGCCTGCTCGCCGTCCCGGCCACCCTCACCGCCGCCGTCCTGGCCCTGTGGGCCTCCCTGCAGCTGATCGGCACCTGACCGGAGCGCGATTCCCGACCCGACCCGACCCGGGCTCCGGCGGTGAGCGGCCGTACACCGAGCCGCGGGCTCACCGTCCGGGCTCGGGAACGGCCGGGCGCCGGGACTGCCGCGCACAGCGGGACCCGCGGCACCCGCTCAGGCCCCGGGGCGCCCGCGCGGAGGGGGAAGCCGGCGGATCCGACTTCCTGTGCTGCGCCCCTGTGCGGGCGGCTTCGTGCCGTTGCGGGTGGTGAGGCAGGGGGATTGGCGGGTTCGGGCCGGTGTGGTGGGCCTGCCGTGTGCAGTGGGATCGGGCACGCCGGTTTGGGCCCGCTCGCCTGCCGGGGCGGTGTGCGGGTGTGCGGGTGCTCCGCAGGAGGTCCGTACGGAGTGGGAAGCCGGCGGGTCCGACGTCCTGTGCCGGTGCGGAGGCCGGTGCGGCGGGCCGGGGTCAGTAGTCGGAGCTGGGCGCCGCCGTGACCGGGCCGAGGTCCGGTTCGTCGCGCAACTCCACTGCCGTGCCGTGCCGTTCGAGTTCCAGCACGACCAGGTCGTTGGTGCCGGCCCGCCACAGTGGGGCGGGGGCGTAGAGGGTGCGCTGGGGGCCGGCGGCGCAGTGGCGGCCGAGGAGGAAGCCGTTGAGCCACAGCAGGCCGCGGCCCCAGCCCGGCAGGGCGACGAACGCGTCGGCGGGGGAGGGGAGTTCAACGGTGAAGCGGTGGAAGGCCGGTTCCCCGTCGCCCTCCTCCCCGGCATCGGCGCCGTCCGTGAAGCGCAGCGCGGACAGGTCGGTCAGCGGCAGCGGGCGGATCTCCCAGCCGAAGAGCCGCTGGTGGCCGTGCGAGACACCGCGGGTGATGCCCTTGCGGTCGTCCATCTGCGGGCCGTAGTTCACCCGGCCCAGCGCCTCGACCAGGATGTCCAGCACGACCCCGTCGGGCCCGGTGGCCAGCGGCAGCGTCGCGCCGGGGGAGTTGCGCTCCAGCACCCCGAGCGGGCGGCCGTCCGCGAAGACCTGCGCCCGGTCGGCCAACCCGTCGATGCGCAGCGGGAGTTCGGGGCGCGGACCGGGCACCCGGGTGCGGTAGTGGATCAGGCCGCGGTCCTGCCCGACCTGCTCCATCGATAGCGGCGCCGCGTGCCGCCGCGGCCGCGACAGCGCGTCCAGGGCCCGCGCCAGGACCGCCCGCCCCCGCGCGGGCTCCAGCCGCTGCGGCGTCACCCGGGGCGCGGGGCCGGGCAGTTCGCCGTCCGGCAGGGGCAGGTAGCGGCCGATGACCTCGCGCAGGGCGTGGAACTTCTCGGTCAGCTCGCCGGCCTCGCCGATCGGCGCGTCGTAGTCGTAGCTGGTGACGGTCGGCTCGTAGCCGGCGTCCAACGGGTGGGCGCCGGAGTGGTTGGCGCCCGCCCACAGGCCGAAGCTGGTGCCGCCGTGCGCCATGTAGAGGCTGACGGAGGCGCCGGTGGCGAGCAGTTCGTCCAGCGAGGCGGCGGTCTCCTTCGGGTCGCGGACGTGGTGCGGCAGGCCCCACTGGTCGAACCAGCCGATCCAGAACTCCATGGCGGTCAGCGGCCCTTCGCCCTGGTGGCGGCGCAGGACCGCCAGCCGTTCGGGGGCGCGCGAGCCGAACGTGGCGGTGGCGAGGTGGCCGGGGATGGCGCCGCCCTGCTGCATGGTGTCGTGGGCGCCGTCGGCGGTGAACAGCAGGCAGTCCACGCCGCGCCGCACCAGGCCGTCGCGCAGGTGGGCGAGGTAGGCGGCGTCGTCGCCGTAACTGCCGTACTCGTTCTCCACCTGCACCGCCACCACCGGCCCGCCCCGGCTCGCCAGCAGCGGCAGCAACTCGGGCACCAGCGCGTCGAACCAGCCGTCCACCTCGGCCAGGTACGCCGGGTCCGCGCAGCGCAGCCGCAGCCCGTCCACCGCCAGCAGCCGGGCCGGCAGCCCGCCGAACTCCCACTCCGCGCAGATGTACGGGCCCGGGCGCAGGATCACGTCCAGCCCCAGGCCCCCGGCCAGCCGCACGAAGTGCGCCACGTCCCGCCAGCCGGTGAAGTCCACCGTGCCGCCGGGCAGTTCGTGGAAGTTCCACGGGACGTAGGTGTCCACCGTGTTCACTCCCAGCGCCCGCACCCGCCGCAGCCGGTCGTCCCACAGCCGCGGGTGCACCCGGAAGTAGTGCACCGCCCCGGCCACCACCCGGTGCGGTGCCCCGTCCCGGACGAACCCGTCCGCGTCGTACCCGAGCATGCGCGTACCCGCCTTCCCACCGGAGACCCCGAAGGCCCCGAGGGCCAACGGCACCGCCGAGCCTAGCGAGGAACGGGCCGCGCGCCCCGCTTGCGCTCAGGTGTCGTAGCAGCCGTCCCACGGGGCGCAGAAGCCCAGGCCGCCCGGATGGAACTCCATCCACACACCGTCCTCCTCGTCCTCCTCCACCTCCGGGACCAGGCCGAACAGGGCACCCTCGAACCGCACCTCGAACGGCGCGACGGCGATGTCTCGGTAGTGCCGCCCCGGCAGGGCGTCCAGCCACTCCTCCAGCAGCAGCCGCGCCGCCGCGACCGCCCGCTCCTCGCCGTCCGCCGTCGTGCCGGTGGACCGGATGCGCGAGTCCAGGTGCCTGCCGGCCTCGTCGAACCGGTGCAGCACGGCGTACCAGCGCTTCTGCGGCTGCCAGTCGTCGCCGCTCCACCCCTCGGGGAAGGCGGCCACGACCCACGCGAAGAACTGGCCGCCGTCGCACCGCCCGATGGTGCGGGTGTAGTGGTCGGGATCGTGTCGGATCGGGATGACCTCGGGAACGTTCACGGGCGAACCTTAGGCCCCACCTGCGACAACGCGCCCTGCGACAACGCGCCGCGGCCGCCCGGGGTCAGCCCGTCGGCCGCACCACGGGAGGGAGCGTGATGACCGGGCCGATCGGCCGGCAGCCGTCGTAGGTCATGGCCTGCAGCGGCGGGCAGTGGGCATTGGTCGGAACCGACGTGGGCGGGGCCGGCAGCTCCGGGCGCGGCGGGATCGTCCAGTACGGGGACGACTTGGCGGCCGGCGCCTGCGAGCGGCCCGCCGACTGCTCCCCGGCCGACTGCGCCCCGCTCGTACCGGCGGCCGCGGCGGTGGGCGCGGCCTGGGACCGGGGACGGGAGCCGGCCGGCCGGGCGGACGGCTCACCGGCCTCGGCGCCCTCGGCGTCCTGCGTCGCCGCGCCCGCCGCCTCGGGCGGGACGGAGGCGGGGTCGGGCGCGGGGGCCGGGTCGGTGTTCGCCGGAGCCGTCGCCTCCGGGGCGGCCGCAGGCGCGGCCTGTGCCGGGGCGCTGGGCGAGGGGTCGGCCGAAGGGCCGGCCGACGCGGCCGGGCTCGCCGCGCCGCCCGGCCCGGCCGAGGCGCCGCCCGGGGAGGAGGCCAGGAGCGCCGCGCCGATCCCGGCCGCCCCGAGGACGCACACCCCCGCCGCGACGGCGAGGGACCGCCGCCGACGGCGTGTCACCTCGCCGCCCTGCGCCGTCGACGCGTCCCGCACTGCCGCCGCGTCCTGCGCCGCCGCCGCGCCGTGCGGCTGCTCGCCGGTACCGTCCTGCATCCGGACCCCACCCTGCTTTTCCTGTGATCATGCCGCTGAACTGCGCGGATGCTAGCAGGCGCCGCGATGCGCGGACACTGGCGGGGCGCGGGCACAGCGGTTCGGCCCGGTGGCCGAGAAGGCCGACCGGACAAGGCCGACCGGACAAGGCCGACAGGAGAAGGGTGCCCGCGGGGCCCGCTACTGCGGCGGCAGGCCGAGGGTGGGGAGGTGGTCGGCCATCAGCAGGGCGACGAGTTCGCGGCGGCTGCCCACGCCGGTCTTGTGGAGGATCGCGGTGACGTGCTGCTGGACGGTCGGCACTGTCAGGTGGAGGAGGGCCGCGATGTCCTTGGTGCTGGCGCCGCGCACCGCGTGCAGGGCGACCTGCTGTTCGCGCGGGGACAGGCCGTGGGCGAGGATCGCCAGCGGCAGGCGCTGGACGGGGGAGGCCGGGGAGGCGACGACGGCGACGCCGCCGCGGCGGCCGTCCAGCGGGGAGGCGTGCAGGGCCAGCCACTGGCCGTCGGGGGTGCACACCCGCATCTCCGTGGGGCCGCCGCGGCGGGCGGCCAGGCGGGCGACGGTGAGGAAGCCGCTGGGCACCCCACCGGTGTGGGCGGTGGGTTCGGCCATCCGCCCGATCAGTTCGCGGGCCGCCGCGTCCGCCGAGCGCAGCCGCCCGTACCCGTCCAGGATCGCGACGGCCGGGGTGTGCGCGGGCTGCGGCGGGCCGGCGCTGCGCAGGGCGGCGAGGTGGGTGCCGCGCAGGGCGGCGCCGATGGGCGCGGCGACGCGTTCGGCCAGGCGCAGGTCGGACAGGTCGTAGCGGCCGCGGGCGCGTTCGCGCATGAATGCCGCGGAGCTCCAGCGGCCGCCGCCGAGGTCGAAGTTGATCCGCAGTTCGTCGCCGTAGCCGCAGGGGTTGAGCAACTCCCGGTAGCGGACGCTGCGTTCGGGGCGGCCGTCGGTGGCCCGGTCGATGGTCTGCACCCGGTGGCCGGCGGTGCGGATCGCCGCGAAGGTGGTGGCGTCCCCGCCCTGGAGCTCCAGTTGCACGGCCTGCTCGAACTGGGCGAAATCGAGGCCGTCGGCGACGGTGGAGGTCGGGAACCCGGTGACCGGGTCGTTGCCGTGCCAGCAGCCGCCGTCGAAGCCGAGCGGTTCCTGGAGCAGGGCGTGCAACTCGCGGAACAGCTCGGCGGCCGGTAACCCGGAGGACGCCAACTCACCGATGGATGCCAGGACTTCCCGCTCAACGTCACGTCGTTTGGCCACGGACGGAATACTACGGAAGCCGCGGCCCGGCGTCCGGTGAACGGACGAGGAGGACGGGTACGGGCGAGGAGACGCCGGTACGGACGAGGAGAGGCCGGTACGGACGGTGGACGCGGACCTACAGCCGCTCGCGCCACCAGGCGACCGTCGCCCGTACCTGCTCCTCCAACGGCGTCGCCCGCACCGCGAACGCCGCCTCGTACGCGGAGCAGTCCACCACGAACGACCGGTCGAACTGGTAGCGCACCTCCCACAGTTCGCGCAGCAGCGGGGAGAACAGCCCCGCCACGGCCAGCACCGCCGCCGGCAGACGGCGCACCGCGACCCGGCCGACACCCGCCTCGGCGGCCAGCCGGTCGACCATCGCCCGCACCGGCAGGGCGGGGACGGTGGGCACGTGCCAGGCCCGGCCCCAGGCCCGCTCCTCACCGGCGAGTTCGACCATCGCCCGGGCCACGTCCGGCAGGTAGGTCCAGCTGTGCACGGCGTCCGGGTCGCCGACGACGCCGAGCGGGCGGCCCTTCAGCAGATTGGGCATCACCCGCGCGCCCAGGTGGCCCCCGTCGGTGACGCCGGGGCCGAAGAAGTCCGAGGCCCGCACCTCCACCGCCCGGATCCGCCCGGCCTCGTGCAGCGCCCGCGCCCGCTCCCAGGCCGCCGCCCGCACCCGCCCCTTGGGGCCGGTCGCGGCGAGCGGCAGGTCCTCGGTCATCGGGCCGGCCACCGGCCCGTAGCCGTACAGGTTGCCGAGCATGACCAGCACCGCGCCGCTCTCCTCGGCCGCCGCGCACAGCGAGTCGGCCAGCGCCGGCCACAGCCGCGTCCAGCGCGGCAGCGGCGGCGCGGCGCAGCCGTGGACGGCGACGGCGCCGCGGGCGGCCTTCGCCAGCCGTACGGGGTCGCTCGCGTCCAGGGCGAGGTGCTCGACGCCCGGGACGGCCGGCCCGGCGGGGGCCCCGGTACGGGTGACGACCCGCACCTCGTGGCCCTGTTCGGCGAGCAGACGGGCGGTGGCGGCCCCGGCGGGCCCGTGTCCGACGACCAGGTGGAAGCTCATCCGCCACACCCTAGCCGCGTTCCAGGACAGGGCCGTGACACATAATCGGTAGGGCAATCGTAAAAGTGGATCTATGCTGTCGGGCGTTCATAACCCCTTCACACGAAGCAGGTCTGCCCTCGATGAAGTTGCCCCGGGTGTCCGCCGTCGTCGCTGCCGCCGTCCTGGCCCCCGCCGTTCTCTTCCCCACCGCGGCCTCGGCCTCCGAGGCCCCCAAGCCGACCGGCATCTCCGGCCCCGACACCGGCTCGGACTCCGCCAAGGACACCGCGCCCGAGCAGGGCGACGCGCAGGAGCAGCGCGACCGAGCCGAGGTCGAGCGCATCCTCGCCGAGTCGCCGGCGGAATCCTGGAGCAGGGTGCACGAGGGCGCCGAGAAGGCTCTCAAGGGCACCGCCGCCGACCTGCGGCACTTCCTGGAGGTCGAGCTCGACGGCCTGCGGAAGTCGGACAACCGGCTCCTGACCGCCCGGATCCACAGCGCCGGCGGCCCGGCCGTCAAGGCGGCCGCCCGTGCCGCCATCAACGGCGGCGACGACGCCATCGCCGAGTTCCTGAAGACCGGCCAGTACACGGCCCGCGCCGAGGACGAGGACCGCGCCCGGGTCGAGGCCATCCTCGCCGACCCGAAGACCGGCCCCGGCGTGCGCAAGGGCGCCGAGCAGGCCCTCCAGGGCGGCGCCGCCGAACTGCGCCACTTCCTGACCGCCGAGCTGCCCAAGCTGCGCGGCGACGACAACCGGCTCAAGCTCTCCCAGCTCATGTCCGCCGGCGGCCGGGCCGTGCGCGAGGCGGCCGGCAGGGCGCTGGACGCCGGCACGGACGAGGCCGTCGAGGCGTTCCTCAACGAGGGCTTCGCCAAGGCCCAGTTCGAGGACGACCGGGTCGACATCCTGCGCGTCATCGCCGACAAGGAGAGCAGCTCGTACACCGTCGAGGCCGCCCAGAAGGCCATGGACGGCAACGCCGAGGCCGCGCGGCACTTCATGACCGTCGAGCTGCCGCGCCTGCGCGCCGACGACAACCGGGTGAAGCTCTCCCGGCTCATGGACGCCGGCGGCCCGGCGGTGCGCGCTGCGGCCGGCAAGGCGCTGGACGCCGGTACGAACGAGGCCGTCGAGGCCTTCCTCAAGGAGGGCTGGGCCAAGGCCCGCGCCGAGGACGAGGCCGCGGCCGCCAAGCCCGGCAACGGAACCGGCAGCGGCAACGAAACCGGCAGCGGTACGGGCACCGGCACGGGCACCGACGGTTCCGGGCAGCAGCCGCAGACCGTCCAGCCCGCCGGCCTCACCGAGACCACCACCGGCACCGGCACCGGGACCACCGCCCGTACGGGCAGCACCGGCACGGGCAGCACCGGTACGGGCACCGGCACCGGCACGCTCGCCGCCACCGGCACCGACGGGCTCGGCTGGGAGGCCGGCGGCGCCGCCGCCGCCCTCGCCGCGGGCGCGGCGCTGGTCGTGGCCGCCCGCCGCCGCTCCACCGGCTCCACCGAGAGCTGACACTCCCTCGCGTCCCCGGCCGCCGCCGAGCACCACTGCGGCGGCCGGGGACGCGCCACGTCCGGCACCGCCACGTCCGGCACCGCCAAGGCCCGACGGCTCAGTCGCCGTCCCCGCCGTCCCCGCCTCCGCTCACCCGGCGGGGCCGGTTGCGCTGGTAGCCGCGCACCGCCCGCCCGGCACCGAGGGTGAGCGCCGCGACCACCCGGGCCCAGCGCGGCCCGCCCCGGTCGGCCCACACCACGCAGCCGCACCCCGCGACGACCAGGACCAGCACCCCCACCAGAACCGCGCCGACCACCACGACCACCCGCCCTCTCGCGCAAAGTCTCTCTGTCCGTGTGACGGGTGGATCGTCCCACCCGGTTCGGCCGCGCGGGCGCACGCTGTGCCAGGATGCGGTAGCCGAACGGCCCAGGTCACCGCATCGGCCGTCCGCCGCACCGCCCCGCACTGCCCGTACCAGCCGCACCCGAGGAGACACCCGTGGCCACTGCCCGGTTCGCCACCCTGCACACCACGGCGGGCCCGATCCGCCTGGAGCTGTTCCCGTTCCACGCGCCGAAGACGGTCCGCAACTTCACCGAACTCGCCGAGGGCACCCGGGAGTACACCGACCCACGCACCGGCGAGCCGGGCCAGGGCCCGTACTACGACGGCACGCTCTTCCACCGGGTGATCGCGGGCTTCATGATCCAGGGCGGCGACCCGACCGGCACCGGC
The DNA here is from genome assembly GCF_044763205.1 of Kitasatospora sp. NPDC096204. NCBI lineage: Bacteria > Bacillati > Actinomycetota > Actinomycetes > Kitasatosporales > Streptomycetaceae > Kitasatospora > Kitasatospora sp. NPDC096204. The sequence goes on along the minus strand of NZ_JBIWFT010000007.1, from coordinate 147,808 downwards.
ACCGGCGGCCCGGGCTACACCTTCGCCGACGAGTTCCACCCGGAGCTGTTCTTCACCAAGCCCTACCTGCTCGCGATGGCCAACGCCGGCCCGGGCACCAACGGCTCCCAGTTCTTCATCACCGTCGGCACCCCCACCCACCTCAACCGCCGCCACACCATCTTCGGCCAGGTCGCCGACGCCGCCTCCAAGGCCGTCGTCGACGCGATCGCCACCACCCCCACCGCGGACGACCGCCCGCTCGAGGACGTGGTGATCACCTCGGTCGAGATCGAGCACTCCTGACCCCGGCGGCCGGTTCTTCGGGAACGCCGACGACCGGACACGATCGAGGGGCGGTCCCATGGAGACCGCCCCTCGATCGGGCATCAGCCCACTGCGCACACCGGGTCACTTCGGCGGGAGCGGGCAGGCGATCCAGTTCACGCCGATGTCGTTGGCACTGGCGAAGTCCGGTGCCAGCGCCGCCTGGTCGCTGCGGCGGACACCGGCGGTGAACCCGGTGCTCTTGGCGTTGTAGATCCCGGGCACGCACAGCTCGGCGGCTATCCCGCGGTGACCCCGGGCTTCGTGGTGCCGGGAGCCGGCGATCGGGAGGCGTCAAAGGGGGCGTCAAAGGGGGTCGTCACAGGGGGCGTTCACGCACGCGGCCCTGCCCGACCGGGGTCGGGCAGGGCCGCGGGGTGGGTCGGCGTGCCATGGGGTGGGCGCTCGTCCGGGGGATCAGAACCCCGGGGGCACCGCGGCCCAGTGCTGGGCGAAGGTCGAGGTGTAGATCCTGATGGTGACCTCGGTGCCGATGGTCGCGCCCCCGGTGAGGTAGAGGGCGGGGCGGGCCGTGAGCGAGACCGTGAACAAGCCCTGCGACCAGTAGCGCACGTTCCACTGCTGGTTCACGTTGTTCTTGTCGCAGGTCTGGAGCGTGACGCGGCTCCCGGCACCGCTGGTCGGCGCGGTCAGGCACGTGCCCGTCGCCCTGTTCTCGATGAGCTGCTTGCCGGTGGGGCCGCTCATGCTCCAGAACTGGCGGTTGTTGTTCGGCTCACGGTCGGCCATGACGACCGTGCCGCTGCTGTTGACCTCCATGGCCTTCACGACGCTGGGGGAGGTCGGCGGCAGGACTTCGAGCCGGAACCAGTTCCGGGCCTGCGGGGCCGGCGGGGCGGTCGGCGGGGTGGCTGCCGCGGCCAGGCCGGGGGTTGCGGCCAGCAGTGCGGCGGTGACGGCCGCGGTCGCGATGCGCTTGGCGGGAGACACGGTTGTCACTCTCATGTGGGTTGTCCCTTGTGGGGTGTCCGAGAGGAGTGCGGGTTCGTCGGCGGGGGATGGTGCCGGAAGCCCTGCGGTGACGGGGTCGCGCCGGGGGCCGCCCGAGCGATCCGGGCGCTGACCGCCCCGGCTGCCGGGCCTCCTGGGCCCGTGGGCACGGAGGTGCCTCGTGCCCACCCGACCAGGCTAGCCAGATGTCCGGCGGCCCGCAGCTCAGCGGGAAGGCGCAGTCGCGGGCGCGCGGGGGTGTCGAAGGGCCTGCCGGGAGCGGGGGACGTCCGGGGGCGTCCGGGGGCGTCCGGGGGGATCGCTACTTCACGGTGCGGAAGAACCACTGCTGGTTTTCCTGCGCCGCATAGGTCCGCAGGACGGCTCTGTTGCTGCCGGCTCGTGCGCCCCCGGTGAGGGCGAGGGAGGGGTGGTCCCGGGGCGAGACCCGGACCTCGCCGGGCCTCACGGAAACCAGGACCCACTGCTGGTGCGTGTTGTTCTTGTCGCAGGCCTGGACGGTGACGGGGCTCAGGGTGTCGCTCGGCGCGGTCAGGCACGTGCCCGTCGCCCTGTTCTTGATGAGCTGCCTGTTGCCGGTGCCGCTCAGGCTCCACTGCTGGTGTTGGCTCTCGGGGTCGACGGCGGACACGACGACCTTGCCGCTGCTGTCGACGTTCAGTTGCCTGGCCGGGGTGTTGTTCGGGTGGATCCTGAACTGGTGCCAGGTCTGGGCCTGCGGGGCCGGCGGGGCGGTCGGCGGGGTGGCTGCCGTGGCCAGGCCGGGGGTTGCGGCCAGCAGCGCGGCGGTGACGGCGGCGGTCGCGATGCGCTTGGCGGGAGACAGGGTGATCGCTCTCATGTGCTGTCCCTTGTGGGGTGTCCGAGAGGAGTGCGGGGCGGGATCCTCGACGGGTGGCGTCGGAAGCCCTGCGGGCCACGGGGGCGTCTGAGGGGGCGGATCGCTGACCGCCCCGGCCGTTGGGCCTCCGGGGGCCCGGCAGGCACGGCGGTGCCTCGTACCCACCCCGACGACAAGGCTAGCCAGCTGCCCGGCCGCCCGCAGCTCAGCGGGAAACCACAGGTCGCGGACGTGCGGTTTCCCGCTGAGCCGCAGGCAGCGGTCCGTCAGCAGATGGGGCAGCCGGGAACGGCCGGAATCACCGGAGGGGTGTGGTCGCCGCGGAGCCAGTCGGTGAGCCACTCCGCGAGGGTGAGGTCCTGCGGTGCCAGCCAGTGGCGGTCGCAGGCGTTCTCGTCCCCGCCCCACATGCGGCCTTCCGGGGTGCTGAGGTCGATGCACCACCAGATGACACCGCCGAGGGTCGCCAGCGGCAGCACGTTGCGCGGATGGAACCCGTCCTCCCCGGGCGGCTGGGAGAGCCACGTTCGGTAGAGGGTCGTCAGGGACACCTCGTTGCTGAACCGCTGCTTGGTGTCGGTGAGTGACACCACACCGCACGGGACGCTGCCGCGACGGCGGAGGGCGCCGCCGTAGGGGCCGAAGCCCCCGTCGGCCGCCTCGCAGTAGATCCTCCGGAGCAGCGGCTGCATCGGAAACCCGGTGAGGGCCTCGAACTCGTCCGCGGCCTGTGCCGGTGCGGGTCGGGGGAGGCGGCGGACCTTGGCGAAGTCGCGGATCCTCGCGACGATCTCGTCGTCGGTCCAGGCAGGTGAAGTCACGGAGGAACCGTAGCGGCAGCCGTCTTGCACCGCTGACGGCGCCGGCGACCGCGACCACACGTCGGGGCTCCGGCCGGCCGGAACCCCGACGCTCATGCGACGCCCCGGCTCAGGTCAGCACTCGTACAGGCTGCCGCCGTCCGGGAGCAGGGTGTCCTTCACCCAGCCCTCCAGCGAAGTGCCGCTCTTGCGCAGGTGCGTCCACGTCCCTTCGCTCTGCGTCGTCGTGTAGCAGTGGTAGAAGACCTGGTCGCCCGGGTTGAGGACGCCCACGATGCCGCACGTCGTACCGGCCGCCGCGTGCGGGCCCGAGCGGATGTTCACGCCGCTGCGCGTGATGGTCTTCGGGTTGCTGCCGTCGGGGTCCAGGTTCGACCACGCGTGAGAACAGCTGAGGAGACCGGCCTCCCCGGGGGTCCCGGCCGTGGCCACCGTCGGGGCCAGCCCCAACGCCGTGCCGGCGACCAGGGCGGCGGCCAGCAGGGCCGCGCTCTTCCTCATCGACATGTGCTCCCTCTCTCTCGCTCTCGGAACCGTGGCCGTCTGCGGTGCGTGGACGGTCACGGTTCGCGGTGGGGCGGACGCGGGGCCGTGAGGTGCGCTGCTAACCCCCGGCGCCCGGCATCCGTGTTCAGGCTGCACGCCGGCGCGTCCGCTCCCCAACGCGATTCGGTCTGGCCCGAACACCAGTTGGTCCGAACATCGGTTGGTCCGAACACCGGTGGTCCGGGCGACCGCGCGGTCCGTGGCAGCGCGGACGTGCGGAACCCGCGGAGTGCTCGGCGGCGGCCCGGGAATGTCGACGGGCGCTGTTGCGGGACCGGGACCGGGACCGGGACCGGGGCCGGGGCCGGTCAGGGTCGTGCGAAGGGCGCATTGAGCAGCGCGATGCCGGTGGGGGTGGCGACATGGGCGGTCGACTGGCGGTCCCGGTGGGTGTCGATCAGGCCCGCGTTGCGCAGTGTCGTGGCGTGCTCGCTGGCGCTGGCCTTGGCGATGCCGACGAGCGCGGCGAGTTGCTGGGTCGAGCAGCCCGGGTGACGGGCGATGGTGCTGAGCACCGCGGCCCGGGTGTGGCCCAGTACGGACCCGACGGCGTCGACCGCCGGCGCCGCCCGGCCGTCGCCGGACGGGAGGGCCGCGAACAGCGGTGTGGCCGCGCCCTCCTGGAGCTGGGCCACCGGATAGCTGAGGACGGGTTGCGGCACCGCGTCGACGTCGACGACCGGGGCCTCGACTCCGAACACCGACGGCTGGAGCAGCACCCCCTGTCCGGCCAGGTGCACGTCGGCGTCCAGGCCGGAGACCATCGCGATCTCCAGCACGGGTGCCCGCCAGCGGACCCGTCGCGGGTTGATGCGCGCGAGAACGGCTTCGACGCCGCCGCCGAGCAGCTGGCGGGAACGCACCGCGGCGTCGGCGGCGGCCATGGCCTGGACCTCCCGCCAGTGGGGGAGGAGGGCGTGGTCGGCCACGTGTTCCAGGCTGTCGCACAACTGCCGTAGCAGCAGCGGGTCGTCGGGCAGCCGGTGGGCCCAGGAGGGCATGGCCTGGTGCTGGGCGGTGTTCTCCAGGCTGGTTCGCAGGCGGTTGCGGGGCGTGGAGCGGATCTGTTCGATCAGCTCGGCGGGTGTCGCGGCGTTCGTGCCGCTCAGGAAGTCGGTGATCCGCCCGCGCGGGGGCATCAGCGCGAAGACCATGCGCGAGGCGGGACGCAGGGCGGACAGCGTGCGGTGGCGCCAGGCCCCGAGCCGTACCGGATGGGTGCGTTCCTGGAGTTGCCGTGCCGCGGTGCCCAACTCGATGCAGGGCGCGGGTCTGTCGGCGATGCGGGTGCGCGCGAGGTCCTCCACGGTGAAGTGCATGCGTAACGGCACGTCGTCGCCCTCTCCCGCTCGCCCGAAGCCTGGCCGGTCCCTGCCGGGTGTGCTGCCCGCGCTTCCGCTCCTGACGGCCATCCTCGCCGAGAGCGGGCACGTGGGCCAGAGGGGCGGGGAGGCGAATTCCCGTTCAGTGAGGGTCAGTTGGCCCAGGTGATGCGGAGTTCGCGTTCGCCGAGGGGGAGGGTGAGGACGGGGGCGTCGTCGAGGTCGCGGATGATGTCGCGGCTGGCACAGGGGCCGGTGAGGCGGCGCTCCAGGACGTGGTGCTGGAAGCGGGACATCGGCAGGCGGTGGAGGGAGTTCCAGATCCGTTCGAGGCTGTCGGCGTTGCAGGTGTGGACGGTGGGCGGGCGCAGGCCCGGGATCTCCACGCGGATGTCGTGGTCGGCCCTCACGCGGCGGTCACCTCGGACCAGACGATCTTGCCGATCGGCCGGCGCGGGGAGCAACCCGTCTCCTTGGAGAGGGACTTGACGAGGTGCAGGCCGCGTCCGGCCTCGCCGTCGAGGGTGAGGGCGCGCAGGACGGGTTCACGGTCCCGGCGGGCGTCGTGGACTTCGATGCGCAGGCAGGTGGGGGCGGGGTCGAAGTCCGGGTCGTAGTCGAGGGAGAGGGAGAGGTGGATGCGGTGGCCCGGCGGGGTGCCGTGCAGGAGGGCGTTGGTGACGAGCTCCGAGACGATCACGAGCCCCGAGTCGAGGAACTGGTCGCCGTTCGGGGCGGAGTCGAGGAGCGAGGAGAGGAGGGTGCGCCCCTCGCCGGGGGCGCGCCGGCTACGCGGCAGCCAGATGGCGGAGCAGGGGGTGGAGGACATGGCGAAGACACCTTCCGGGAACGGGGTTTGAAGCCATGCGGAGGCCGGGCGGAAGCATGGGAATGCCCGGCGGTAGGCGGTCGCGGTCACTCAGACGACCCGAAGGACTACTCCCTGTAGATTGCCCTAGTGGGGCAATTGCATGCAAGCGCTTCTGTCATGCAATTGCATGATCATGGGGTGAGACTGAGCCCCCAGGAGGGGTGGCAAACTATGCAAGGAAGCGAACGGCCAGGGAGTGTGACGCATGGGCAGTCCGACTGTGCTGCGGCGTAGGCTCGGCGGCGAGCTTGGCAAGTTGCGCGCATCGCGCGAGCTGAACGCCAAGGACGTGGCTGCCGCGCTGGGTTGGTCCGCTTCGAAGCTGAGCCGTATCGAGAGCGGCCTGGTGCCACTGCAGGAGCGGGACGCTGCGAAGCTCTTGGCGCACTACGGGGTGACTTCAGCCGATGAGGTGAAGCACTTCCTCGGCTTGACGCGCCAGAGTCGCCAGCAGGGCTGGTGGCATGCTTACGGCGATGCTCTGCCGGACTGGTTCCGCGCCTACGTGGGCTTCGAGTCGGACGCGGCGAAGATCGTGACCTATCAATGCGAGCTGGTTCCAGGACTTCTCCAGACCGAGGCCTACGCGCGAAGCGTCATCCGGGCCATGAATCCGACCGAGTCCGCCGAAGACGTCGAGAGGCGAGTTGCACTGCGGATGGATCGTCAGCAGATCCTGGATCGCCATGAGCCACCACAACTGTGGGCCATCATCGGCGAGGCCGTCATCAGGCGGCCAGTCGGCGGAAGCCAGACCATGGCTGAACAGTTGAACCACCTCGCGGCGATGGCAGACGAGCGGCCCAACATCACTATTCAGGTCCTGCCGTTCTCTGCTGGCGCGCACGCCGCTATGGGCTCCTCGTTCTCCATTCTCTCGTTCAACGACATCCCCGGCAGTGTGGCGTACTCCGAGGCGACCACCAGCAGCATCTACTCGGAACGACCTCATGAGATCGCCCGCCACCAGGATTCCTTCGACCGTCTCATGGCGTCGTCGATACAGCCTGAGAGGTCAATCGCTTGGTTGAAGGAAGTCGCAGAGGAGAACTCCCGGTGAGTCACGAGCACCACGACGCCAATTGGCGCAAAAGCACATACAGCAATGGCCAAGGTGACTGCATAGAGGTGGCCGGCGGCATTGCCGGCATCATCCCGGTTCGCGACAGCAAGGACCCCGACGGCCCGGCCCTCGTCTTCTCCCCCGAGGCGTGGTGGGCCTTCGTGGTGGGCGTTCGGGCGGGCGATTTCCCGGCCGGCTCCTGAAGTCCCTCTCACGGGCGGCGTGCTGGGTCTCCACCTTGCACGATCGCGGTGAGGAGCCGGTCTGGCCGGTCTGCTGAGCAGGCGTTTCATCGGGAGATGAAACGCCTGACAAGGCGGCCTCGAGCGCGGGATGCTGACAGGCACGTCTACTCCGGGCGCAAGGATGCGCAAGCTATGCGACAGGAGAGGTAGCCATGGGCCTGGAGTTCTTCGGAATCGACCCTGAGACCAACGAGGAAGGCTCGCCCACCGTCTGGGCGGACGTGGCTCAGCGTCGGCTCGTGATCCAGAGCGACACCGTCACCGGGGCCGAGTTCGCGGAAGTCAACGAGACCGAGTGGGTTGCCGGGCACAAGGTCGGCGTACCCGACCACGAGTCCGTGATCAGTATCCCCGAGCGAATGATCCCCATCATCAGGAAGGCTTGCGATGCCATCGAACGTGCCGGACTTCAGGACCCTGCTCCGGGAGACGAAGAAGTCGGCCGTGCATCTGGAGATGCGTGATCAGTACAGCGTCGGCGACGAGGCCGACCAGTTCGCCGCATGGAAGGCCGGACACCGGTACTCCCTGGAGAACCGGGCCGAGTGGTGGCATCCGTTCCATGACTTCGTGGTGGAGACCATCGCCCGTGGGGTGACGATCCGGCGTGCCCGGATCGTGTCGGAGCCTGTCACCGAGTACATCCGCTACGAGCACTCCCACACGTTCACCAACATCGCGGCCGGTGAGCAGATCCGATGGCTGCCCCGGAGCCGGGCGCTGGACCTTGCGTTGCCAGGAGCCGACTTCTGGTTGTTCGACAGCCGGATCGTGCGGTTCAACCTGTTCACGGGCGACGGTGAGTGGGCTACTCCCCGGAACGTGATGACCGAGGAACCGGCCACCGTGGATCTGTGCGCGAAGGCTTTCGAAGCCGTGTGGGAACGAGCGGTACCCCACGAGGACTTCGAGGTCTGAGTCAGCTCCGAACCGCCCGGGTGGACAGCACATGCCATCGTCGTCTTCGTCCAGCGTCGTCGCCGCACGGAAGGCCATCGCCGACCAACTGGTCGAGATCCGCAAGGACGCCGGACTCAAGGGGAGCGAGCTGTCCACCCTGTGCGGTTGGCATCCGGCCAAGACCTCTCGCATCCAGTCCGGCAAGGCCGCCCCGTCGGAAGACGACATAAGGGCCTGGTGCACGGCCTGCGGCGCCGGCGACCGGATCCCCGACCTGATCGCGGCATCCCGCGCCGCCGATTCGATGTACCAGGAGTGGAGGCGCCGGAACAGCTCCGGCATGAGGCTCGCGCAAGAGAAGGTCATCAGCGACTACGAGCGCACGAGGCTCTTCCGGATCTACGTCTCCAACGTGCTCCCCGGCTTCTTCCAGACCGCCGAGTACGCCACGGCGCTCATGCAGTCCATCACGGACTTCCAGGGCACCCCGAACGACGTCGCAGCGGCCGTACCGGCGCGCTTGGCGCGGGCACGGCTCATGTACACGGGGACGCGCCGGTTCGCGGTCCTGATCGAAGAGTGGGTGTTGCGAACCAGGATCGGCAGCGCGGAGGACATGGCCGCTCAGCTCCGCCACCTGCTCACGTTGATGTCGCTGCCCTCAGTCTCCATCGGGATCATCCCGGCCGGCGGCCCGCGAGCCATCTGGCCCCTTGAAGCCTTCTACCTCTTCGACGATCAGCGGGTGGCGGTGGAGACCCTGACGGCGAAGGTCAACGTGCTCCAGCCCAGAGAGATCACCGACTACATCCGGGCCTTCATGGGACTGTCGGGCATGGCCGTGTACGGGGCGCAGGCCAGGGCGCTGATCGCCGCCGCCGTTGCCTCTTTGGAGTGATGAACCGCAAGAAGGCGCAAGTTCGTTGAGAGCGCCACACCGGGGCTCCTACGGTCTGTCACGCACCCCGCCGCCGGCGGGCGCACTCGCACCACCTCACCTGCCGCACCATCCCGACCCGAGGGAGGCGCACCATGACCGCTTCGTCATTGAGGTCCCCGAACACGGTGCTCGCCAACGCCGTCGAGGACGCCGTGGACGTCCTGCGGCCGCGCATCGCGGACTCCGACATCGAGAACGTCAGCTTCTCCGTGGGCACCCAGATCAACGGGCACCCGCACCTCGGAACCCACCTCGTCCAGAGCCTCGCCTTCCTCCTCGCCGAGCGCGCCCGCGACGAATTCGGCCTCGACACCGGCGTGGAGTTCTGCGCGCTCGACAACTCCCCGGCGGAGACGACCAACGTCGGCGGGCGGTGCTACCAGCGGGCCTACGCCCACCACCTGGGCGCCGACGCGATCTCCTCGCTCGTCGCCCGGCACTACCTGCCGCTGTTCGACGCCTGCCGCGCCCGGACGAACGTGCCGTACACGGTCACGACCTACACCCGCCAGCAGGACACCCCGGCCTTCCGGGCCGAGTTCCTGCGGACGCTGGAACTCCTCGACGAGATCGGCGCCTGGCTGTCGCCGAACAGCGGCACCGCGCACATCCGGCTGCCCTGCCCCGACTGCGGGTGGGCGGAGAAGTACGCGGACCGGACGCGGCTGCTGGAACTGGACGGCGCCGGCGGCCTGTTCGAGGCACACTGCTTCGAACACGGCCCCTACGAAGCCGACATCACCCCGCTGGGCGGCGGCTACCTCGACCTCGCCACGCTCTACCGCAACGTCGTCAAGGAACGCTCCTGCCGGCCCGGCGACCGCACCCTGCACGTCATGGTCAAGGGCGGCGACTGGGCCTTCGGCTGCCAGCTCGTCGACGGCGCGCACGCCGCCCTCGGCCTGCCCGCCGGACCCCTGCCCGTCCGGATCTTCACTCCCCAGATCCTCGGCAGCGACGGCGGCAAGCTCTCGAAGAGCCTGCTGCGCGAAGCCGCCGACGCCGGATTCGCCCGGGACGACACCACCCCCGCGTGGCTGCTCGACCCCTCGGCCTGGCCCGGCACCCGAGAGGACTACGTCGAAGCGCTGACGGGCCTCGGCGAACTCGTGCTGAGCGACCCCAGGCACTTCTTCCGGTCCTACACCACAACCGCATTGGAAGACCTGATGAGCACCCGCCAGCCCGCCACGTACGACTCCCAGGCGAAGCGCCCCCGCACCATGCCGATCTACCGGCAGTACTTCGACCTGATCGCCAAGGGCGAGAAGACCGTCGAAGTCCGGGTCGCCTACGAGTCCGTGAAGCGGATCAGGGTCGGAGACCTGATCAACTTCACCTGCCGCGAGTCGAGTTGCCTGACCAGGGTCACGCGGATCGGGAAGTACCGTACCTTCAGGGAGATGTTCGGCACCGAGCGGGTGGAAGCCGTCAACCCCCACGCCACCGAGGCCGAACAGCTCGAAGCGATCCACGCCATCTTCCCGCCCCACAAGGAGGCGCTGGGCGTGCTCACCTTCGAGATCGAACGGGTGGACCCCCGGTGAGCTCCCCGCGCCGCCGCAATGTCCTGGTGATCTGCAAGGGCAACCACTGCCGGTCCCCGATCGCCGCGCTGATCATCGCCCAGCAGGCCGGGGGCACCCTCCACGTGCGCTCGGCCGGTACCAGGGACTGGCATGTCGGCAAGCCTGCCCACCCGCTGATGATCCAGGCCGCCGCCGGCTTCGGCTACGACCTGACCGCGCACCGCGGCATCCTCCTCGACCGGCATCAGCTCGACTGGGCGCACGACCTGCTCGCCATTGACGACGAGACCGCCGACACCGTCCGGGCCCTCGCCGGACCCGACCGCCCGGTGCACGTCCTCGGCGCCGGCATCACCGACCCGTGGGGCGGCGAACTGGAGGACTTCGTCCGGGCCGTCGCGGAGATCCAGGACGCGGCCCGGCTGTTCCACACCGCCTGACCGGCACAACACGTACTTCCTGCCGGGCGGCCCCGCGGAGCACGCGGGGCCGCCCGGCCTGGCCGGTGTGCCGGGCCCTGCACTGCTCGCTTCGCGGATTGGCCCAATTCGGCTGAGCTGACGCTGACTTGACTTCTTCCCGCCTACCATCGAGGCGTGCTGACGCGATGGGGGAGTCGGGTGCGCCGGAACCCGGTGCCGGGGGCGGTCGGGGTTGCGGTCCTCTGGCAGGCGACGATCGTGGTGGTGGCGAAGTCGCTGCCGCCGATGGAGCCCGGATGGTTCCCGCAGCTGGGGCCGACCGTGGTCAACCTGGCGGGTGCGGTGGTGGTGCTGGTGCTGCTCCGAGCCTGGGGGATGTCGGCAGCCGGCGGGGTGACGAGCCTTGGCGTCATGGCGCGCTGGCCGGCCCTGCTGCCGGTGGCGGTGCCGGCGGGCCTGGCGGCGCTGCCCGGGATCGAGGGCAGTACGGCGACCCTGGTGGGCGGGGTGGTGCTGATGCTCAGCATCGGGGTCAGCGAGGAACTGGGCAGCCGGGCACTGGTGCTGGAGGTCGCGCGGCCACTCGGCCCGGTGCGTGCGGCGGGGCTGACGGCGGTGCTGTTCGGGGTCGGGCACCTCGACAACTGGCTGTTCTTCGACGCCCCCCTGGGCAACACGCTCTGGCAGGTGGTGGAGGCCGGTGCGTTCGGCTTCTGCCTGTGCGGCGCGCGCCTGTACATCGGGAGCATCTGGCCGCTGGTCCTGGTGCACGGGCTGTCCGACTACCTGCAGATCTACTCGCCCGGGAAGACGCCCGACTGGCTGCAGGCACTGGGCGTCGTCGTCGACCTGGCGCTGGGACTGGTACTGCTGCTCCGAGCTCCGACCGCTCCGGTTCCTGACCCGCCGGGAACGGTGCGCCCCCCGGTCCAATCCTGACGTGCTCCCTCGGGCGGCCCCGCGGAGTGCTCGGGGCCGCCCGAGACCGCGAGCGAATCGTTCAAGACTCCGCCCCGACCACCCGCCCACACTGGCCGGATGACCACGACCGACACCTTCACCCCCGCCGCCGGGCGCCTCGCCCTCGGGCTCTACGACCCGATCGTCTCGCTCACCCGCGAACGCCTCTGGCGCAGCCTGCTCGCCATGCACGCCGCACCCCGACCCGGCGACCTGATCGTCGACGTCGGCTGCGGCACCGGCTCCCTCGCCCTCCTGCTCAACCGGGCCGAACCCCGGGCCACCGTCATCGGCGTCGACCCCGACCCCGCCGTGCTGCGCCTCGCCCGCCGCAAGGCCGCGGCGGCGGGCGCCACCGCCGACTTCCGTCACGGCATGGGCGACGCGGTGGACGGCCTGGTCGGCCCCGAGACGGCCGACACCGTCGTCTCCAGCCTCGTCCTGCACCAGTGCCCGCTCCCCATGAAGCGGGCGATCCTCGCCGCCATGCACCGAACCCTGCGCCCCGGCGGCAAGTTGGTGATCGCCGACTACGGTAAGCAGCGCACGCCGGCGATGCGCCTGGCCTTCCGGATCGTCCAGCTCGTCGACGGTAAGCAGGACACCCAGCCCAACGCCGACGGCATCCTGCCCCGGCTGATCGCCGAGGCGGGCTTCGAGGACGTGCGCGAGGTGGAGAGCGTCGCGACGGTCACCGGCTCGATGTCCTTCTACACCGCGCGGCGGGCCGGCGGCTGAACGTCCCTGCCCCCGACGTCCGTTCCGCGCAGGGCGGGCAGCACCTGCGTGGGCGTCAACCCGGTCAACTCCCGCATCCAGCGGGTGAAATGGGCCTGGTCGGCGAACCCGCCCACGGCCGCCGCCTGCGCCGGCGAGCAGCCGTCGCCGAGGGCCAGCGCCGCCCGGGCCAGCCGCTGCCAGCTGCGCCAGCGCGCCAGCGGCACCCCCAACTGGCGCTGCGCCAGGGCCCGCAGACGCTGCGGGGACAGCCCGACCCGGGCGGCGAGACCCTCCAGCGGCACCTGGTCGTCGGTCAGCGCCGCCATCGCCGTACGCAGCCTCGGGTCCAGCCCGGTGGCGGGCCGCCCGCCACCGGGCCTGACCTCCCGCTCGGTCAGGCCGTGCCACTGCGGGGCCACGGTGACGCCCTCGCCGCAGCCCTGGCGCAGCCGGTCGGCGAAGGCGCAGTGCGGGTCGACGAAGAAGACCAGCACCTCCCGGACCGGGCACATCCGGTGGCGCACCATCGGCGGCACCACGATCGCGGGCCCGCGGTGGCGCTGCCCGGCCGCGTCGTCGATCGCCAGCCGCCCCGAAGCCCCGCCCGCGACGGCGACCTGGAAGGTGGCGTGCCGGTGGAAGGCGCTGTCCGCCAGCGGCCCCCGGTACAGCGCGTACCCGGGGCCGACGGCGAACCGCGACCCGGCCCCGGGCGCCGCCGCCCTCACAGGCCCGACTCCCGGGCCCGCCCGGCCAGGCGGACGGCGAAGTACGGTGCGGCGGCCAGCCCGAGCAGGGCCAGCACGATCCAGAACGGGACCCCCAGCGGGCTCGGACGGCCGGTGACCATCCGCCCGCCGTCCTCCAGCCAGACCCGGGTCTCGTGGCCGTCCGGGTACGGCCCGTCGACCGGGCGCTCCTCGCTGAACCGCTGTCCGTCCACGCTCCAACGGTAGGTGCAGCCGTACGTCCTGGCGCCCAGGCCGCCGCCCTCCACCGGCAGTCGGCCCGTCACCCGGCAGTGCGTCACCACCGCCGGCACGCTGCGCGGCTCGTGCGCCCGCACCCGGACGGTGTGGACGGCCTGGGCCGCCGCGAACGCCGTACCCCAGACGGCGGTCAGCAGCAGTACCGCCCACAGGCAGATCGCCGTGTGCGCGTCGCGGCCGGCCCTGCGGCGCAGCGGGACCGAGGCGGCCACGCCCACCGCCAGCGCGGCGGCGCACAGCCACGCCGGCCACCCGTCCGCCGGCTCGTCCTGCGACCACGCCCACACCGCCGGCACTCCGGCGGCGGCCGGCACCGTGAGCGCCGCCGCCGCGGCCGTCCGCGCCCACCGGCGGTCGCGCTCCTTGCTGCTCGCCACGGTTCGTCCCCCTTCCCCCGGTTCCCCTGCCCGTTTCCGACGCCGTGGCGGCCCCGCGGCGGGCCTTCGTGCCGAGCGGTGACGGGACCGCGACATCGTCACGGGCCGGGGGCGGGGAAGGCGATGTTCGAATCGATGTGTCGACTCTGTGTCATCACCGCAGGACAGCGGCCCATTGCGGTTCGATCACGGTGTGTCCGATTCGTCGAACATTGGGGGAAAGTGTGGTGGTTGATTTTGTTGGCAGTGGTGTCGGCGGGCTCTCATAATTCCTGCCGACACGCGTGACGGAAGCCCCGGAGAGCCCCGATGGGGGAGTGGGGCCCGCGCGTGAGATTCCGCATTCTTCCTGGGGGGATCCCTTTGCCCGAGCCCGAGAACGAGGGCGCCGCCGCCGGGCCACCGGCACCGGCCGAACCGGCTGTCGCCGACACCGCCGCCGACGCTGCCGGCGGTGCCGGCGGTGCCGGCGGTGCTGCAGCTGACGCCGCTGTCGCCGACGCCGCCGCGCCCGCGCCGGAGCAGGCGCCCGTACCGCAGCCCGCCCCGCGCCGGCTGCCGCGCGCCGTGGGTGTCGCGCTGGCCACCGCCGGCCTGCTCGCCGTCACCGCGGCCAGTGCCGCCGTGACGGTCGCTGTCGGCAAGCCCGACGCCCGCCCGGCCGTGGCCGCCTCCGCCCCGCCGAAGGCGGTGGCGAGTGCGAGTGCCAGTGCGAGTGCCGGCGCGAGTGCCGGCGCGAGTGCGACGCCCTCGGCGGAGCCCGTCCCGGTGCCCACCGCCGTCCCGGCCGAGCCCGCCCCGGCCAGCACCGTCAAGGGCACGGTCAAGAACGGCCAGCACGAGGGCGACCTGCGCTACTTCCTGCTGCCCATCCCGGCCGGCGGCGAGTCCTACGGCCCCGCGGACGGGATGGCCCTGACCAACGACGACGTCTCCGCGCTGTTCGGCAAGCAGGACGGCATCATGGACATCCTCGGCTCGTACGGCTACAAGGGCGGCGCGACCCGGATGTACCGGACCGCCGACGGCAAGGCCGAAGTCACCGTCACCATCCTGCAGTTCGGCTCCACCGCGATGGCGCGCGACTTCGTCAAGGGCTACAAGATCAAGTCGCTGGAGCCGTTCGACATCGACGGCGACCCGGGCGGCCACGGCTACCTGCAAACCCCCAAGCACGAGTCGTACACCGGCTCGATGAGCGGCATCTCCAGCCAGGGCGACGTCCAGTACACGATCGACGTCGACGTGAAGGGGACACCCGACAAGGCGCTGCTGTACGAGCTGATGAAGCGCCAGCGCGAGTGGCTCACCACCGGCGGCTGAGCCCGGCTCCCGTCCGCCCGCCCTTTCCCCTTCTTCCTCCTCTGGAGCCACTTCCGTGACCACCGAACCCGCGGAGCCGTCGCCCGCCGCGCCCGCCGTTCCGCCGTCGCCCGTCGCGCCGCCCGTCGCGCCGCCCGTCGCGTCGCCCGTCGCGTCGCCCGTCGCGTCGCCCGTCGCGCCGCCCGTCGCGCCGCCCGTCGCGCCGCCCGTCGCAGTGGAGAACAACGAACTCACCGTCCCCGCCGAGCCGTTGACGGACGAGGCCGCCCCCGCCCCGCGCGCCCCGCGCCGCCCCCGCCCCGTGCTGCTGAGTGCCTGCGCCCTGGTGCTGGGCACCCTGGTCGGCGGCGGCGTCGGCTACGCCGTGCAGGCCCAGCGTCCGCCCACGCCGCTGCCGCCGCTCCAGGTCGCCCACCCGTCCTACCCGGCCGACACCGTCGACCCGGCCGCCCTCGCCGCCGAGCAGCCCAAGCCGCTCGCCATCGACGGCGACCTGACCAAGCTGCTGGTCAGCGCCCCCGAGGGCAGCACCCCCTGGGGCGACTTCCCGGACAAGCCGGCCTGGATCTCGATCGGCGAACTCGCCGAGGAGAGCGGCAACGAGGCCAAGGTGTTCAAGGAGCTCGCCTCCAGCGGCTTCCGGCGCGCGGCCGAGGTGGCCTGGAAGAAGGACGACGTCCGCTACCGCGTCACGCTGATCCAGTACACCGCCGACCACGCCGAGATGGCCAAGTCCCTCTCCTGGCCGGCCTTCGCGGACGGCGCCAGCGGCGGCTACAAGGTGGACGGCATACGCTACCCGTGGGCGGACAGCAACGACTCGTACTACCTCGGCGAGGCCTACGCCAAGCGCGGCCCGCTGCAGATGAAGGTCGAGGTCTTCGGTGCCCAGCCGGTGAACCCCGACATCCTCAAGGACATCGCCAAGCGGCAGTGGGAGCGGCTGGTATGAACGACGACACCGTGACTGCCGCACCCGCCCCGGGCGCGCCCGAGCCGGCGCCCGACGCCGTGACGGTCGAGACTGCCGACCCCACGATGCCGGTCGACCCCGCCGGGCCCGCCGGGCCGAGCCCCGCCTCCCGCCGGCTGCTGCGCGCGGGTGCCGCGACCGCCGCGGCCGCGCTGGTCGGCGTGGCCATCGGCATCGGCATCATCAAGACCCAGTACGACGACCCCGCGCAGGCCACCGCCGCCGCCCCGTCCACCGCTCCCACTCCCACCGCGACCGCCACGCCGTACGGCGCCAAGTCCAACGGCAGCCACTTCGGTTCGCTGCGGGACCTGCTGCTGCCCGTCCCGGCCGGTTACGAACTCGGCCCGGACGACGGCGGCTACGGCAACGACACCGAGCTGAACGGCGAGCAGCTGTCCGCCGAGCTGGAGTCCGACCTCCAGCAACTCCCCAAGGAGAAGCGCGACAAGATGCGCTCCTACTGGGAGAGCATGCACGTCAAGGCCACCGGTGTGCGCACCTACCGGGCCGCCGGGGACGACCTGGTGGTGGGCCTGCGGCTGCGCCAGTTCAACCAGCAGGAAGTGCAGCGGATCAACGAGTACACCGCGGTCTTCACCGGCGACACCGGGCTGTTCCGGATCGGCCCGGCCATCCCCGGCCACCCCGAGGCGCACTGCTACCTGATGCCCGCGCCGCCGTCCGCGCCGATCGACTACCTGGAGTGCTCGGCCGCAGAGGGCGACCTCCTGGTGATCATGAGCGCCGAGGGCGTGGCGCCGCTGCCCAAGGACAAGATCGTCGCCCTCTTCACCCTCCAGCTCGACCGCCTCGCCCGCCCGGGAGCGTCCGTATGACCGACCACGCCACCCCGCCGCCGCCCGCGCCGCAGGATCTCCCCGTCCCGGACGCGCTCGCCGCAGCCGAGGCCGCCCCGGCGGGACCCGAAGCCCCGGCGGGACCCGAAGCCCCGGTGGGAGCCGAGGCCCAACCGGCCCCCGAGGCCCCGCTGGACCCCGCCGTCCTCGCGGAGCAGGAGGCCCGCCGCACCCGCCGCCGCAAGGCCGCGGTGCGCTGGAGCTGCGCCGCCCTGGTGTTCGCCCTCGCCGGCACCGGCACCGCCCTGGCCGTCACCGCGCCCGAGCGCACCGACCTGCCGGGTCTGGCCACCGCGAGCGACGGCCGCTACACCTTCGCGCCGCTGACCCTGCCGCCGCTGCCCGCCGGCAAGAACGCGCCGGACGGCCGGGGCACGTCCCTGCACCACGCGGACCTGCGCCACCTGCTGCTGCCCGCGCCCAAGGAGGCCGGCGGCTCCCTGACCCCGCCCGTCTTCCCGGCCCCCACCCCGGCGCCCACCGCCTCGGGTTCGCCCACCGCCTCCCCGGCGCCGACGCCCTCGGCCTCCGCCGCCGCGCCCTCCGCCACGCCCGCCCCCGGCTCCGAGGTCGCCCCGTGGGTGCCCTGCGACGCGCTCGCCGACGAGCAGCAGGACGCGGTCAAGACCCGCGTCCTGCTGCTGGAGGACGCCTGCCGCGCGGCCACCGTCCGGGAGTGGACCGCCTCCGACGGCACCCGCACCCAGATCCGGCTGCTGCGCTTCAGCTCCTCCAAGGAGTCCTGGGACGCCTTCGCCGACCTGCGCGGCAAGGGTCGCCCCAAGGCCGCCGCCGACACCAAGAGCACCCCCCGCGACGACTGGGACACCCTCGACGGCGTCAGTCTCACCACCGTGGAGTCCACCGCGGCCGGCACCAAGGGCACCCCGACCGCCCGGGTCGCCTACCTCTCCGCCTCCGACCTCCTCGCCGTCGTCACCATGACCAACCCCACCGGCGTCCCGATCGCACCCTTCCGACAGGTCGTCACCCTCCAGTCCGATCTCCTGGCCTGACCCCACTTCAGCCACAGGGCCGGTTCCCCCCGGGGGAGCCGGCCCTGCCGCGTTCCCCGGCGCTCCGCCCCCGGCCGTCCGTCCCCGCCGTCTGGAACAAGACCGGGATATTTCCCCCACCAGCCCGTGAACGACCCCCACTTACGGTGGTCACACGCCGGAGAACCGCACACCCGAACGACCACAGGAGAGCCCACGCGCACGCGCCGCCTCGTCCTCACCGCCACCGCCACGGCCTGCGGACCGGACAACAGCGACGCGGCCGCACCCGCCGCCACCGGCCCCGCCGCTACCGGACCCGCGGCCACCGCCGCGGCACCCGCCGCCACGGCGCCCGCCACGCCCGCCCCGGGCCAGGCCGCACCGACGAAGACCGCCGCGCCCAAGTCCTCCGCCGCCCCCGGCGCCCCCTCCGCGCCCGCCGCCGACAAGAGCGGGTACGGCCACGTCTGCGGCGCCAACGACCTGGACTTCGGCGCGAAGAGCGAGACCCAGGCAGGCGGCTACATCCTGATCAGCGCCAAGGCCAAGCCGGGCATCACCTGCACGCTGCCCGCGAGCCACCCCGTCATCGCGTTCGGCTCGCGCGGCATCGAGGCCGCGCCCGTCGAGCACGGCACCGGGGAGCAGATCACCCTCAGCGGCGCCAAGACCGCGTACGCGGGCGTCATGGCCAAGACCACCAAGGGCAACCAGGCGGTCGAGTTCACCGACGTCATCATCGGCATCGGCAACCCCGACCCCAACCCGGCGAGCGTCCCCGTCGGCACCACCCCGGTCGACAAGCCGGCCGTCACCAACTGGCACACCGCGCCGAAGGACGCCGTACCGGTGAGCTGACGTCACGTCATATCACGGGGCTCTGGCCGGAAGATGGCGGTGATCCGTCGAGGCCGGCTACGACCGCCTCCTCGAACCCTCGCCGAGGCGGGCGCCGGGCTGATCCTCGTCGAGCCGTTCCTCCTGCCGATCCACGGCGTCGTCGAGGCCGGCGACGACCTGGACCCGAAGATCCAGACCGTGCGCAGGCTCGCCCGCCGGTACGGCGCCCAACTGCTCGCCGCCGACGGCAGGTTCGCCGAACTCGCCGTGTCGAGCGCGCCGGAGCACTGGTCCGCCGACGGCGTGCGCCCGAATCCGGCCGGTCACGCCGCGCTCGCGGCGGCCTGGCCGCGGCTGGTCGCCTGACCGGGCCGGTCCTCCGGGGGCCGCACCGCTACGCCGACAGCCGTGCCGCCACCGGGCGGTGGTCGCTGGGCGTGGCGGGGAGCGTCCAGGTGGCGGTGGCGGCGAGGCCCCGGGTGAGGACGTGGTCGATGCGGACCAGGGGGAGGGCGGCGGGCCAGCTGAAGCCGAAACCGAAGCCCAGGCCGGATTCGGAGTCGCCGCGGGCCGCGGTGAGGCGGCTGGTGAGCGGGGCGAGCGCCCGGTCGTCCGCGGCGGTGTTGAGGTCGCCCAACAGCAGGACCCGGCGCAGCGGTTCGGCGTCCAGGGCCCGGGCGAGGGCGGCGATGTCACGGTCGCGGTGGGCGGTGGCGAAGCCGGTGACGCCCGCCCGCACCGAGGCGAGGTGGGCGACGTACACGGCCAACGGCCCGCCGGGGGCGCTGACTTCGGCCCGCAGGGAACGGTTCCAGCCGGGGTCGATGACCAGCCGCCGGGACTCCGTCACCGGGTAGCGGCTCCACAGCGCGACGGTGCCGGTGCGGGCGTGGTGGGGCAGCGCTCGCTCCAGCACGTCCCGGTAGGCGGGCAGGGCCGCGTCGGTGACCTCCTCCAGCGCGACCAGGTCCGGCTTGGCGGCGAGCAGGGCGCGGGCGGTGCCGGCCGGGTCCGGGTTGGCGGCGTTCACGTTGTGGGTGACCACCGTCAGCCCCGGCCCGCCGGCCCCGCCGCCCGTCGGCGCCGGACCGCCGGCCGTCAGCACCGGCCCGAACACCACCGCCCACACCACGGCCAGCGCCCCGCCCGCGCAGGCCGCCGCCGGTGCCCGGCGCAGCGCCGCGCACAGCAGCGCCGCCACCGCCACCAGGCCGCTCCACGGCAGGGCGCTCTCCCACAGGCTGCCCAGGCCCAGGCCGAGGCCCGGTACCAGGCGGTGGCCGCCGAGGGCGAGGGCGGTCAGCAGCCCGAGCGCGGCGGGCACGCGCCCGCGCCGCCACGTCGGTACGGCCCGCCACCGGGGCGCGGCGCGCCGGGCGGGTGCGGGTGAGGGTGCGGCGGATGCGGGCGCGGGTGCGGGCGCGGGTGCGGGCTCGGCGGGTGCGGCCCGGCGCCGTCGGCCCGGCGGGTCGGCCTGGACGGGAGCGGTCACGGTGCGCCCCCTCACCCTGCGGCGTCCGGCAGCGGAGCCGGGCAGGTCCCGCCGGGCCGGGTGAGCAGCTCGAAGTGCCAGATCTCGTTGTTGTACACCTGGCACAGCCCGTACCGGGCGCCGTGCTGGATCAGCCAGTAGTCCGCGTTGGTCGGCCCGACGTCCACCGCCTTGCCGGAGACGTGCGCGGACTTCTCCGGCGTGTTGACGAACTTGCGGGCCTGCTCCACGCTCCCGTACTTGCTCACCGCCTTGTCCAGCAGCCGCTGCTGGTAGGCCTTGTTGCGCCAGCCGGAGGTGACGGTCATCTCGATGCCCTCGGCCCGGGCGTCGCCGGCCGCCCGCCGCAGGGCCTCGAGCAGTGGCCCGTCCAGGTTGCGCACGGCCGGGGCCTTGGTGTCGAAGGGGCTCAGCGTCCGGCCGTCGGGTATCTCCCCGTCCGCCTCGGCCCCGTCCGCCTCGGCCCCGGCCGCGGTGGGCTGGGCGGTGACGGTGGCCGCCAGGGAGCGCAGGACGGCCTCGGTGCGGGGCGGGTCGGCGGCGCACGCCCCGGCCAGGGCCAGCACCGCCGCCGCGGAGGCGCCCGCGGCCAGCCGCCGCCGTTTGCCCTGAGCCACCGCCGCCGCCTCGGCCCGCGTCGGGTCCGTGATCTGCGTCGGGTCCGTCGTCTGGGTCGTCCGTGTCGGGTTCATTCCCGCCTCCCGGTGTGTTCGTCCGTTGCCGGACCATTGGAGGAGACGCGGTGTTGCGAGGACGTTTGCGCAGGCCGATACGTTTTCGATACACCCCATGGGGTCCAATGAGGTGCGAACGACGACGACGGGAGAACGGCACGTGCGGGTCCTGGTGGTGGAGGACGAGATCTACCTCGCGGAGGCGGTCCAGGCCGGCCTGCGGCTGGAGGCGATCGCCTGCGACATCGTCACCGACGGCGACGCGGCGCTGGAGCGCCTGGCCGTCCACAGCTACGACGTCGTCGTCCTCGACCGCGACATCCCCGGCACCCACGGCGACGACGTCTGCCGCAGCATCGTCGAGCGCGCCCTGGGCTGCCGGGTGCTGATGCTCACCGCCGCCGCCCGCCTGAACGAGAAGGTCGCCGGTTTCGAACTCGGCGCCGACGACTACCTCACCAAGCCCTTCGACCTCGCCGAGCTCGTCGTACGGCTGCGCTCGCTGGCCCGCCGCCCCGCCCAGGCCGCCCCGCCCGTCCTGGAGCACGCCGGGCTGCGCCTGGACACCTTCCGCCGCGAGGTCTACCGGGACGGCCGCTACGTGGGGCTGTCCCGCAAGCAGTTCGCCGTCCTGGAGGTCCTGATGTCGGCACGCGGCGGCGTCATCAGCGCCGAGGACCTGCTGGAACGCGCCTGGGACGAGAACGCCGACCCCTTCACCAACGCCGTCCGCATCACCATCTCCGGCCTGCGCAAACGCCTCGGCGACCCGTGGGTGATCCACACCGTGCCGGGGGTCGGCTACCGCCTCGCCGACCCGCTCGGCGCCCCCGGCACTGCCCCCGGCGAGGGCTCCCGGTGACCGCGCGCAAGCGGCCCCACCGCCTCACCGCCCGGATGCGGCTGACCCTCAGCTACACCCTCTTCGCCGTCACCGCCGGGCTCCTCTCCCTCGCCGTCGTCTACGTCGGCATGCGCTACGTCCCCAACTACCCCCTCACCTCCTCCAACCCGCGCTACCGCTCCGATGCCCCCTCCCGCCAGGAGATCCTGCACTCCCTGCTCACCGCCAGCGGCTACGCCCTGGCCCTGCTGACCGCCGTCGGCCTGGTCGGCGGCTGGCTGATCGCCGGCCGGGTGCTGCGCCCGCTGCAGGACATCACCCGGGCCGCCCACCGCGCCGCGAGCGGGGCGCTGGAACACCGCATCGCCCTCGCCGGGCCGCGCGACGAGTTCACCGACCTCTCCGACGCCTTCGACGAGATGCTGGCGCGCCTCCAGCGCTCCTTCGAGGCCCAGCAGCGCTTCGCCGCCAACGCCTCCCACGAACTGCGCACCCCGCTGGCGATCACCCACACCCTGCTCCAGGTCGCCGCCGCCGACCCGGCCGGCCAGGACTGGCGCCTGCTCGTCACCCGCCTCCAGGACACCAACCGGCGCGCCATCGAGATCAGCGAGGCCCTGCTCCAGCTCGCCGACCTCGGCAATGCCCCGCCCGACCTCGCCCCCACCGACCTCGCCGTCACCACGGGCGAGGCGCTGGCCGCCGTCCGCGACGAGGCCGAGGCCGTCGGCATCACCCTCACCGCCGACCTGCGCCCCGCCCCGACCACCGGCAACGCGGTGCTGCTGCGCCAGGCGGCCGTCAACCTGCTGCACAACGCGCTGCGGCACAACCTGCCGGCCGGCGCCGGCGGACGGGTCACCGTCGCCACCGGGGCCGACCCCGAGCGGCCCGGGCGGATGCACCTCACCGTCGCCAACACCGGCCCGCAGCTGACGGCGGAGGCCGTGGAAACCTTCACCGAACCGTTCCTGCGCGGGCGCGGCCGCACCGCCGAGACCGACCCCTCCCGCCGCGGCCACGGCCTGGGCCTGGCCATCGTCGCCGCCGTCGCCGAGGCCCACCACGGGGAACTCCACCTGACCCCCGAACCGTCCGGCGGCCTGCGGGTGACGCTCAGCCTGCCCGGCCCGGCCGAGGAGTAGGGGCTCCCTCGAACTGCCCGACCGCTGGGGCCTTGCCGCCCGGGCCGCCCGAGCGTTGGGGCCCTGCCGCCTGGCCGGTTCGTCTGCCCGACTCTCCCGCCCGCCGCCCGGCCGCCCGGACCCGGCCGCCCGGCCCTGCCCCCGGCCGCCGGGACCCTGCCGCCTGGTCGCCCGGCCTTCTCGCCTGACCTCGCCCGGCCGGTTCGCCTGTCCGCCCCGGCCGCCTGCCTACCTTCGGACGCCTCGCCCGCCTGCCCGCCAGGCCCCCGCTGCCCGCCCGGCCGCTGGGGCCTGCTGCCCGGCCGCCCGGGCTTCTCGCCTGACCTCGCCCGGCCGCCCGGCCGCCGGGACCCTGTTGCCTGGCCAGTTCGTCTGCCCGACTCTCCCGCCTGCGGCCCGGCCGCCGGGGCCCTGCTGCCCGGGCCGCCTGCCCGCCGGGGCCCTGCTGCCCCGGCCGCCGTCCGCTGGGGCCCTGCTGCCTGGCCGGTTCGCCTGTCCGCCTCGGCCGCCCGCCGCCCGGCCGCCCGGACTCGGCCGCCCGGCCCCGCCCCTGGCCGCCGGGACCCTGCCGCCTGGTCGCCCGGCCTTCTCGCCTGACCTCGCCCGGCCGGTTCGCCTGTCCGCCTCGGCCGCCCGCCTGCCCTCGGACGCCTCGCCCGCCTGCCCGCCAGGCCCCGCCGCCCGGCCTTCCCGCCTGACCCCGCCCGGGCGCCCGGCCCCGCCCCGGCCGCCCTCGTGGTCGTAGGCGGCCGGGGGCAGGGTCAGGGGAGGTCGGGTGGGGTGAAGCCGAGGGTGGTCAGGAGGGCGACCGGGCTGCGGTAGTGGGCGGGGAGGTCCTGGTACAGGTCGAGGGCGGCGGCCCAGGAGCGGCGGGCGGCGGCCGGGCGGCCCAGGGCCTGCTGCGCGGCGGCCAGTCCGGCCAGGGAGTTGGCCCGCTGGTCGGTGAACCCGGTGACGTGCCGGCCGACGGACAGGGACCGCGCGAAGTGGCGCAGCGCCTCGTCGGGCCGTCCGGCGGCGTAGCGGGCGAGGCCGAGGACGTTGCGCAGCGAGCAGCCCAGGACGGTGTCGTGGAGGCCCAGTCCGGGTGCGAGCAGCCGTTCGGCCAGGGCCCGCGCGTCCTCGTACCGGCCGAGGAAGAGGTGGACCGAGGCCAGGCTGGTCTCGCACAGGCGGATCGTCCAGTGGTCGGCGTCCGGCCCGTCGGCGGGCAGCAGCCGCAGGGCGCCCTCGTAGTGGCGGGCGGCTTCGGCGTAGTCGCGGGAGAAGAAGTGGAGCGCGCCGAGGTTGGCCAGTACCTGGCCCTCGGCCGCCGGGTCGGCGGCCGTGCGCACCAGGGCGAGGGCCTGTTCGTAGTGCCGTCGGGCCCGGACCAGGTCGCCCACGGTGCTCCAGGCGTGGCCCTGGTCGTTGAGGGCGCGGCCCTCGGCGAGGGGGTCCGCGAGGCGCCTGGCCGCGGCCACGGCGGTGCGGCCCAGGGCCAGCCGTTCGGCGTGCAGGCCGCTGCGGTGGAGGTGGATCCACAGCAGCGCGGGGAGTTTCCAGGCGGTCTCGTCGTCCTGGTGCTCGTAGGCGTGGCCGGGGGTGGCGAGCAGGTTGTCGCGCTGCCCGTCGCACCACCGCATGGCCTCGTCCGGTCCGGCGAAGGCCGTGGTGGGCAGGCCCTCGGGCGGGGGCGGCAGCGGCACCCGGGGCCGTCCGGGTATCAGCATCCGGGCGGCGGCCGACGCCTGGTGCAGGCACCAGGCGTACCAGCGGCGCCGGGCGAGGTCGTGGGAGTGCTCGCTCTCCTGCTGCGCGGCCCGCTCGGCGGCGAACAGCCGGACCAGGTCGTGGAAGCGGTAGCGGCCGGCGGAGTGCTCGGCGAGGAGGTGGACGTTGGCGAGCCGGCGCAGGAGCCGTGCGCTCTGCGGGCCGTCCAGTCCGCCGACCGCCTGGGCGACCGGTGTCGACAGGTCGACGGCGGGGCTGGTCGCGAGCAGCCGCAGGAGGCGTCCGGCGGGCGCGTCGAGGGCGCGGTAGGACAGCGCGAACACCGTGCGCAGCCGGGTGGACGGGTCGTCGCCGTCCGCTTCGAGGACGTCCAGGCGGGTGCCCGCGGCGGCGAGTTCGGCGGCGAAGTCGGCGAGGTCGTGGTGCGGGCGGTCGCGCAGCCGGGCGACGGCGAGGCCGACGGCCAGCGGGAGGTGGCCGCAGGCGTCGAGCAGCCGGGTGACGGCGTGCTCCCGGCCCCCGACGCGTTCGGCCCCGAGCACCCGGCGCACCAGCGCCCGTCCCTCGGCGGGGCTGAAGTCCGCCAGCTCGATCCGGTGGGCGCCCTCGCGCACGACGAGCCCGGTGAGCCGGTCGCGGCTGGTCACGACGACCGCGCAGCCCCCGCTGCCGGGCAGTAGCGGGCGGACCTGCTCGGCGTCGAGCGCGTTGTCAAGGACGATCAGGACCCGGCGGCCGGCCAGGACGGAGCGGTAGAGCGAGGCCGCCTCGTCGAGCCGGCCCGGGACCTCCCCGGTCGGCACGCCGAGGGCCCGCAGGAAGGCGGCGAGGACGGCGTGCGGCTCCTGCGGGCCGGCCGGCGACCAGCCGTGCAGGTCGGCGAAGAGCTGGCCGTCGGGGAACCGGTCGCGGGCGCGCTGGGACCAGCGCACGGCCAGGGCCGACTTGCCGCCGCCGGCGATGCCGGTGATCACGGTGACGGCCGTGGGGGGTGGGGGTGAGCCGGTGGGGCCGTCGGCAGGGTCGGTGGCGGGGTCGGTGGCGGGGGTGCTGCCGGGGCCGGTCAGGTGGCGGTCCATGGTGCGCAGGTGGTCGTCGCGGCCGACGAAGGACGGCAGCTCCCAGGGGAGTTGAGCCGGGCGCGGACGGGGCGGTTGCGCGGGCGGGGCCGGCGGTTCGGACCGGTGGGGCGTGGACGGACCCGCCGCTCCCAGTAACTCGCGCTGGAGCGAGCGCAGTTCGGGGGAGGGGTCCAGGCCCAGCTCCTGGGCGAGGTGCCCGGCGTGACGGCGGTAGACCGCCAGGCCCTCGGCGTGTCGGCCGGAACGGGCCAGGGCCGTCATCAGGTGCCGCACCAGGCCGTCGCGGATCGGGAACTCGGTGACCAGGGCGGTGAGTTCGGAGACGATCCGGTCGGGCCGCCCGGCCGTCAGCTCCAGCTCGTAGAGCAGCTCCAGGGCGGACATCCGCCGCTCCTCCAGGCCGGCCGCGACCGCCGCCAGCGCCCGGCCCGGCAGCCCGTCCAGCGCCGGGCCGCGCCACAGCGCCAGCGCGCCGCGCAACCGGGCGGCCCGGTCGGCGCCCGCGGTGGCGGCGGACTCCACCAGGGCGACGAACTCCAGGGCGTCCACCCGGACTTCGGGCCCGTCGAGGAGGTAGCCGGGGCCGTCGGTGCGGATCGGCGGGGCCTGCCCCGGGCCGGGGGTGAGCGCCCGGCGCAACAGGCCGACCATGTTCCTGACCTGGCGGTCGGCCGTGGCCGGCGGCGCCTCGTCCCAGACCGCGTCGACCAGCCGGGACACCGACACCGTCCGCCCGGCATGGGCCACCAGTGCGGCCAGCAGGGCCTGTTGGCGCCGCCCGCCGACGGCGAGCACCGTGGAGTCCGGGGCCCGCACCTCCAACGCCCCCAGGATCCTGAACTCCACGCCCCGCCCCTCCGGTGGGCCGGCCGCCGTGGTGGCGCACCGGCACTGCCGCGCTTCTGCTCTTCCGCGCTTCCGCTCTTCCGTCGCGCCCGTTCGCGTCCCTGGGCGCGCTCGGTGCCGCCGCCCGACCGGCCGTACGGGCACGGACGACGGCGGGGCAAGGTCATCTTGGCCCGGGCGACGTGTCCTGTCCATGGCATGTCGTCGGGCCGCCCGTGCGTACGTCGTGATCCGGTCATGAGGAATTCGTGACGGGCCGCGGCAGGATCTCCACCAGTCCGGGCGGCACCCGCACGGCACCGCCGCGCACCCAGCGGGTGCCGCGACCGGCCGACCCCACCTCCTCGGAAGGAGACCCCGTGAGCTCCCCGCACCCGCCGAACCGCCGGCGCCCCCTGCGCCGCGCGATGGCCTCGAGCGCCGCACTGCTCACCGCCTTCACCTCGTTCGGCCTGGTCGGCGCCACCGCCGCCGCCGCGGCCCCCGTGCCGGCGCCCCCGACGGCCTTCTGCAATCCCGCCGTGGACACCGAGTGGACCGAGGTCCTCAGCAGCAAGGTCGAACCCCTCGTCACCGACTTCCTGGCGGTCAACGTCGCCGACGGCACCACCGGTCAGCGCACCGAGACCCTGACCCGGGTCGACTCCGTCACCACCACCGTCAACAACAGCACCACGATCTCGGCCTCCGCCGGCTTCCTGTTCCTCAAGGTGTCCGCCAAGGTCGGCTTCGACGTCCAGAAGACCACCTCCTCCACCACCACGAGCACCGTCTCCACCACCTGGTACCTCAACAAGCCCGGCTACTACGGCCTCTACCGCGGCACCAAGAAGGTCAGCGGCGAATGGGTGCAGTACACCTGCGCGCGCGCCACGGGCACCACCGGCTTCTGGGTGAACACCAGCCCCGGCGGCAAGGGCACCTACACCACCTACGACGTCCCCGAGCTGGGCACCGTCTCCTGCGCCTCCCCGGAGCCGGCCGGCACCGTGCGCGGGGCCGCCCGCCAGCGGCTGTCCTGCTGACCGGCTGCCCCCGCCGCCCCCGACCACCCAGCCGCGAAAGCGAGTTCACGATGCCCACGGCACTTCGCCCGGGACCGCGCCGCCGCGCCGCGCGCCCGTCCGGACGGCTCCGACGACTGACCGCGCTCGCCACCACCGCGCTCGCCGGCGCCCTGCTGCTCACCACGGCACCGGCCGCGGTGGCCGCGCCCGCCCCGGCCCCGGTCCCGGACCGGGGGAGCGACTTCGCCTGCGACGCGGGCTACTACCGCATCAAGGCCCCCGGCGACAGGCAGTACCTGACCGTCGCCCTGTCCTCCTGGAACCACGGCTCGGTCATCCAGTACCAGTGGGAGGACCAGGACAACCAGAAGTGGCAGGTTTGCCGCAAGCGCCAGGGGGACGGCAGCGAACGGGTGGTCTTCCGGGACGGCTGGCGCCACTGGTGCATGGCCGTCGACCGCGGGTTCCGCGACCCGGGAGCCTGGCTCCTCACCGTCGGCTGCGACGACGACTACGTGCCCGAGCACCAGCAGTTCTCCATGCTGAAGGTGCCGGGCACCGACCTCTTCGCCCTGCGGATCCAGCACACCAACCTGTGGTTCTCCGCGCAGTACCACGACACCAACGGGAGCCAGATCCTGCAGAACACCGTCCCCGACCTGTACACCCTCGAACTGGCCTGACACCGCCGCCCGCCATCGCCCGCCGCCGCCCGCCGCCGCCCGAAGTGCCCCGGGGCGGCGGCGACTTGCCGTCCCGGGGCACTTCGGGCCCGCCGGGCTCAGGCGGGGCCGGGAAAGCGGTCGATGTTGCGCTCCACCCAGGTGCGCAGGTGCGCCAGCGGGACGCAGGCGTCCACGCCCAGCGCGGTGAGGCTGTACTCGACCCGCGGAGGGACCTCGGCGTGGATCTCGCGGTGGACCAGGCCGTGCTCCTCCAGTCGGCGCAGGGTCTGGGTGAGGACCTTGGGGCTGACACCCTGCAGGCGGGTGCGCAGCGCGCCGAAGCGTTGCGGGCCGTCCTCCAGGGCTCCCAGGGCGAGGGCGCTCCACTTGTTGGCGAGCAGGTCGAGCATGTCGCGGCAGGGGCAGGCCGCGGCGTAGACGGACTTGGGGTCGGTGCAGTCGGGGGCGTGGGTCTTCGGCGGGTGGGTCGTCGGCGGGTGGGTTGTCGTCGCGAGGGTCGTCGTTGTGCGGGTCGTCGTCACCCGCCGATGGTACCCATCGGGTACTGCTTTGGTACCCGATGGGTACCAATGGTCCTTGCGGGTAACCACTACCTCTCGCATACCGTCGCCGACGTGCCCGGACGGCGGTGAGCCGCCCCGACGACGAGGAGACCCCTGATGCCCGCGACGACCACGATCCCCGTGACGATGCCCGCCGTCGCCTACCGCCGGAGCCTGCCGGTCGACGACCCGCAGAGCCTGCTCGACGTCGAGCTGCCCGTACCCCAGCCGGGCCCGCGCGACCTGCTGGTGCGGGTGGAGGCGGTGGCCGTCAACCCGGTGGACCACAAGGTCCGGCAGAACGCCGACCCGGGCGGAGAGCCGCGGGTGCTGGGCTGGGACGCGGCCGGCACCGTGGTCGCGGTCGGTGCGCAGGTGGAGCTGTTCGAGGTCGGCGACGAGGTGTACTACGCCGGCGCCCTGGACCGGCCCGGCGCCAACTCCCGCTACCACGCGGTGGACGAGCGCCTGGTCGGCCACAAGCCGGCCACCCTCTCCTTCGCCGGTGCCGCCGCGCTGCCGCTGACCGCGCTGACCGCCTGGGAGGGCCTCTTCGAGCGCCTCGGCCTGGGCGCGGGCGGCCCGGAGCAGGGCGGCACCCTGCTGGTGACCGCCGCGGCGGGCGGCGTCGGCTCGCTCGTCACCCAGCTCGCCCGCACCCTCACCGGCCTGACCGTGATCGGCACCGCGTCCCGCCCGGAGTCGGCCGAGTTCGCCCGCCGCATGGGCGCCGACCACGTGATCGACCACACGCTCCCGCTCGGCCCGCAACTGGCGAAGGTCGCCCCCGGCGGTCTCGACCACGTCTTCGGCACCGTCGCCACCGACCGCAACCTCACCGCCTACGCCGAGGCACTGAAGCCCTTCGGCGGCATCGTCGCCATCGACGACTTCGATTCCCTGGACATCGGTGTCCTCAAGGGCAAGAGCATCTCCTTCCACTGGGAGTTCATGTTCACCCGCTCCCTGCACGCCACCGCCGACCAGGCGGTGCAGCACCGGATCCTCGACCGGGTCGCGCGCCTGGTGGACGCGGGCGTCCTGACCACCACCGCCACCCGCGACCTCGGCCCCGTCACCGCCGCCAATCTCCGGGCAGCCCACCGCCTCCAGGAGTCCGGTGCGGCGATCGGCAAGACGACCCTGACCGGGTTCTGAGCCGATGCCCCGGCGCACCGGCCAGGTCGAGGCCCTGCTCGCCACCGGCGGCGGGGCGGTGGCGGCCCTGGCCGCCAGGGTCCTGCTGTCCGGGGTGTACCAGCACCACGGGCAGGACCCGGCCGCACTCGAAGGGGTCGACGTCGCGGTCCTGGCCGTCGGCGTCGTCACGGCAGTCCTGATCTACCGCTGGCTGCTGCGGCGGGACTGACGCCCCGGCCGCCCCGGCCGCCCCGGCCGCACCGCCCGCCCCGGCGGATCCGGTGACCACCGCACCGCCCGCCTTGGCCCGCCTCGGCGAAGGACCTCCCCACCCCGTACCTCGACGGAGCACTGAGGAACGCGGACTACGTCCACGTCGGCTCCCGGCAGGACAGCCATCCGGCGCGGTCGCCGCGGTCCGGCCGCTGCCCCGGTGCCAGGGTCTTCGACTGGTTGTCCCACCGCGGGACCATCGACCGCTTACCAAGTGCCGCTTCTCGAAGCCCGTTTGCGGGATGAACGCATCGGGCTCTACCAGCCCCGCCCGGCTGACCTGCCTGCGGAGTCCACCGACGCGGAGGCGATCACCACGTTCCTCACGGCGCACCTCGGCCGGCACCTGCTGCCCGAGGAGGAGCCACCACCGATCCCGCCTTCGCCGTAGGCGCCACTACCCGCTACGGCACGGGAAGTCGGCCGGACCGACTCCTCGCCGCGGCTCGGTGGGGGCGTCGAGGGTCCGCTCCGGTGCGGGAGGCAGGGGCCGTCGGCCTCCCGCGTTCGTGCGCGGGGCTCTTGGCCGGGGGACGGGCCGTCCCGTCAGCCGGCCGACGCGGCGCGGGAAGTCGGCCGGGCCGACTTCCCGCGCGGGGCGGTCGTCGAGGGCACGGCGCAGGCGCCGGATCTCGGCGTGGGCCTCGGCGAGTCGGCGGTGGACGTCGGGCGGCGGGGGAGGAGCGCCGGCGGTCCGGCGCAGGGCCGCGACCCACTCGGCCTCCTCCACCGGGCCCACCCCACAGGCCCGGACGAACTCGACGAGGACCCGCTCGGTGCAGTCCCGCTCACCCGCCAGCACCCCGTGCAGAGTACTGCGCGGCAGGTGGCTCACCGCGCCCCGCGCCGCGCGCTTCTCCAGCTCGCGCAGGGACGGACTTCCGGCGCGCACCCGCAACCGCCGCATGGCGACGAGCAGTTCACAGCGCTGCGTGACGTACGGCAGGGCCCGACCCGCGCCGGCCGCGGCGGGTGCGACCGGCACGGCCTTGGCCCCGCTCCCGCGCCGCCCGGGCCGGTCGGCGTCGGCACGCAGCCACAGCCGCTCGGCGGTGCGCACCGAGCCGCCGCAGGCCCGGACGTAGGCCTCGGTGACCGGCCAGGTCGGCACCGTGCGGCCCTCGTCCGCGCGGGAGAGGGTGGCGAGGGAGACGGGCCGGGCGAATCCGGCGGTCTTGCGCGCCATCTGGCTGTAGGTGAGGCCGGAACGCTCGCGCAGGGCACGCAGCCACTGGGCGAGCCTCCGGATGTCCTTGCCCCCTGCAGCCAGGACGCTGTTCAGGCGCCCCACCGGCCGCCTCCTAGCGGACCCGGCGGGCGGTGAGCGCCTCGGCCAGGCGGCGCACCAGCTCTATGCCGAGCAGCCCGGCGCCGGCCAGGGTGGCGACGGCGGTGCGGGCGGGGGTGCCGCAGGCGGTCAGGGCGGTGGTGAGGAGGAGGACGACGACCACGAGCACGGCGGCCGGGACGGGCACCGGGGCCCCCGGCGCCGTCCGGACCTCGACGCACGCCGCGTGCGCGGCCGGGGTGTACTGCTGTTCCATGCGGTCTCCGCTTCGCTGGGTTGCGGCTGTTGCCACTCGACCGGGGTCCTCGCGCGCCCGCCCGGCCTTCCAGAGCCGGGCGGGCCGGACACCCACGCACAGGGTCGCCGTGGGCCGCGGGGGCGGTCCAACGCTTTACGCCCCCGTTTCTCGCTTTGTCCCACTCGAAGTTGAGAACCCGTCGGGACGAATCCGCAGCTCACGGCCACAGGCCCGGCCAAGCCCCGGGGCCCGGGCACCCGCCGTGTCCGACCCTCCGGGCCCCTTCGGGCTTGCCGCGAGGAATGCGAAACGCCATCCTCTGTGGATATCGGCGGGGTGAGCGCCCCGCACAGGCCCCGCCCAGGGCCAGGGCCCGGGGGCGCCCGGCTCCCAAGCCCCACGTCTCACGCACGCGGTCTCCCCGGCCGTTGCCACTCGACACCACCAGGGGATCCGGCTTGCCCTGTTCCAGCAGGGCGGGCCAGGTGCGGCACCGCCGTCGCACCGGAGCACATGCACCACCGGGCCGCTCGGCCGGCTGCCGACAGCCGGTCCATCGGTCAGCCGGTCAGCCGGTCAGTCGGCCGGGCGGCCGGGCGGTCCGACGTGACCGGCAGGAGACCGCGCTCGCCGAACACCTTCTTGGCGACGAAGGTGGCGTTCAGCGCCTTCGGGAAGCCGCAGTAGGCGGCGGAGTGCAGCAGCGCCTCGACGATCTCCTGCGGCGTCAGCCCGACGTTCAGCGTGATCCTGCGAGGAACCCAGGCCGTTCACGGCCGGGAGGAATCGCGTCCGGGGTCCTTCGACGCGGAGTGCTCAGCGGCGTTCCGGAATGCTGGACGGCTGATTGTCGGAGGCGGTTGTTACGGTTTTCTTCGTGAAGGTCGTGGTGCAGGTCAAGCTGCTGCCGGACGTCGACGCGGTGGCCGCGTTGCGCTCGACCCTGCACGTGGTGAACGAGGCTGCGTGCTGGGTGTCGGGGGTGGCGTTCGAGCGCGGTGTGCCGCGTGAGTACGAGCTGCGCAAGCACACCTATGCCGAGTTGAAGGCGCGCGGGCTGGGGGCGCAGGCCGCCCAGCACACCATCAAGAAGGTCCGCGACGCCTACACCACGTTGAAGGCGAACATCCGTGCCGGGAACCTCGGCAGACCGGGCTCCAAGCGGAGGGACAAGGCCGAGTCCAAGCCGATCGCCTTTCGCCCCGAGGCGGCTCAGCCCTATGACGACCGGTGCCTGTCCTGGCAGTTGGACCGGAAGGCCGTCAGCATCTGGACAACGGCCGGACGGCTCAAGGGCGTGCGCTTCGCGTGTTCGGCCGATGCGCTGCGGATGCTGCGCGAGCACCGCAAGGGCGAGTCCGATCTGGTCGAACGCGACGGCGAGTTCTACCTGATCGCCACCTGTGACGTGCCCGAGGCGCCGCTGAACGACAACCCGGCCTCCTTCATCGGGGTGGACCTCGGCATCGCCAACATCGCCACCGCCAGCACCGGTTACCGGGCCGCCGGGCGCGGCCTGAACCGGCACCGCAAACGGCAAGCCGACCTGCGCAGGAAACTCCAGGCCAAGGGCACCAAGTCCGCCAAGCGGCTGCTCAAGAAGCGCTCCCGCAAGGAAGCCCGGCACACCGCCAACATCAACCACATCGTCTCCAAGACCGTCGTCACCACCGCTGAACGCACCGGCTGCGGTATCGCCCTGGAAGACCTCACGGGCATCCGCGACCGGGTACGGCTCCGCAAGGACCAGCGGACCACTGTGCACTCGTGGAGCTTCCACCAACTCGGCCAGTACATCGCCTACAAGGCGAAGCGGGCCGGTGTGCCGCTGGTGTACGTCGACCCGGCGTACACCAGCCAGCAGTGCTCCCAGTGCCATCACATCGACCGGAAGAACCGCGTCGATCAGGCAACGTTCGCCTGCCGGTCCTGCGGGACCGTCATGCACGCGGACGACAACGCGTCCCACAACATCGCCCGCAAAGGCGAGAGCGTGTGGACAGCGGGGCGTGAGTCACGCGTCCCAGCCACCACAACCCGGGTGGCTCAGACGTGGGAGGCCTCGCGGCAGCCAGCCGCGCCCTACCCACAAGCCCGGCCGTTCACGGCCGGGACAAGTTGACCGAGGCGTTGACGTGGACCTCCAACTGCGGCTCGCACCCGCCCAGCGAGCTGCTCCTCTCCCGTCGTCCCGACCGCCGACCACTGGCGGCGGCGACCACGGCAGAACCGTAGAACTTGGAGCACACTCCAACTCAAGCCTGACACGCTGCCCGCCTTCACAGGAAAATTTGCGGCCAGACCCCCCTGAAATGGCATCACTGCGCCCTGCCCGAGCCGAAAGATTTCCTGTGACCCCCCATCCGAAGGAGCAACACCAACACGCCACACCCCTTCGCCGACCCCCACCCGGGAAGAACCGCCGGCCACAGCCCGACCTTCCGCGCCGCACCGTTCCGGCCGGCTTCACCCGCGTGGAGTAGGAAGTCGGCGGGTCCGACCGCCGCGCCGCGCCGGTCGGCCGGGCCGTGTTCCGTTGCGGGCGGGGGCGTACGGGTGGGGAGTGGAAAGTCGATGGGTTCGACTTTCTGCGCAGTCGCGCGCCCTGACCCTTCGCCCGGAGCGCGTCTGACACCGACTGGGGCAGAGCCGCCGGCCGCAGCCGGGCCTTCCGCGCCGCGCTGTGTCAGCCGGCTTCACCTTGGGTGGAGTGGGAAGTCGGCGGGTTCGACTTTCCGTGTTGTGCTTGGGAGTTGGTGTGGCGCCGGGGGTCAGGAAGCCGGGGTGGTCGGCTTCCTGATCCCCGGGGGCTTGTGAGGGTCAGGCGAGGTGGTACTGGGTGGGGGTGGGGACCTCGACGTCGAGGGTGGTGGCGGCGTGGCGGGCCCAGTAGGGGTTGCGGAGCAGTTCGCGGCCGATCAGGACGGCGTCGGCGCGGCCTTCGGTGAGGATGGCCTGGGCCTGGGCGGGGTCGGTGATCAGGCCGACGCTGGCGACCGGCAGGTCGGTCTCGCGGCGCACGGTCTCGGCGAAGGGCACCTGGAAGCCGGGCCCGGCCTCGATGCGGGCGTCGGGGACGATGCCGCCGGTGGAGACGTCGAGCAGGTCGACGCCGTGGGCCTGGAGCTCCTTGGCGAGGCGGACGGTGTCCTGCGAGGTCCACCCCTCCCGGCCGTCCTGCGGGTTCTCGGTGATCCAGTCGGTCGCGGAGACGCGGAAGAAGACCGGCAGGTCCTCGGGCCACACCGAGCGGACGGCGTCGACGACCTCCAGCGCGAAGCGGATGCGCCCCTCGAAGGAGCCGCCGTAGCCGTCGGTGCGGTGGTTGGCCGCGGGGGAGAGGAACTGGTGGACCAGGTAGCCGTGGGCGCCGTGGACCTCGGCGACCTGGAAGCCCGCGTCGAGCGCGCGCCGGGCGGCGTCGGCGAACTGCCGGACGATCTCGCCGATCTGCTCCTGGGTCAGCTCGTCCGGCGTGGTGTGGGCGGGGGAGAAGGCCTCGGCGCTGGGGCCGACCGGGGTCCAGCCGTGCTCCTCGTCCGGGGTGACGGGCCGTCCGCGGTCGACCCAGGTGCGCTCGGTGGAGCCCTTGCGGCCGGCGTGGGCGAGCTGGATCGCCGGGACGGTGCCCTGGCTCTTCAGGAAGTCGGTGATCCGGCGGAAGGCCGTGACCTGCTCGTCGTTCCAGATGCCGAGGTCGTACGGGGTGATGCGTCCCTCGGGGCTGACCGCGGTGGCCTCGGTGATGATCAGTCCGGTGCCGCCGGCGGCGCGGGCCGCGAGGTGGGCGAAGTGCCAGTCGGTCGGGACGCCGGCCGCGTCCCCGTCCGGGGCGGCGCTGTACTGGCACATGGCCGGCATCCAGATCCGGTTGGGGACGGTCAGGGACCGCAGGGTGAACGGGTCGAAGAGGGAGGTGCTCATGTCGGACTCCCGATGGGGTCGGCGCCAATGCGAAGGGGAGAGCGTGCAACTTTTGCAGCTGCACTTACATTCGCAAACAATAATTGCGCGTGCAGACATCTGCAAGGGTGCTCCGTCAGCACGCCCTCCCGCCTGCGAGAATCAATTCCATGATCGACTCCGCAGCCACCGGCACTCCGGACTCCCCCCTCACCCCGCTCACCGTCGCCGCCGCCGCGATCATCCGGGACGGCCGACTCCTGGTCGTCAGCAAGCAGGCCGCCCCCGAGGTCTTCTACCTTCCCGGCGGCAAGCCCGACCCCGGCGAGGACGCCCTCCAGGCGCTGGCCCGCGAACTGGGCGAGGAACTCGGCGCGGCCCCGGTCGACCCCCGCCACCTCACCGACATCCGCGCCACCGCCGCCCTCGAAGGCGTGCCCATGCTGATGACCGTCTTCACCGCCACCCTGGACCGCGAACCCGTCCCCGCCGCCGAACTCGCCGACCTGCGCTGGACCGACGGCCGCGACGACACCCTGCGCCTGGCTCCCGCCGTCCGCGACCACCTCCTGCCGCTGCTGCGCGAACGCGGCGACCTGGCCTGACGGGGCGATCCGGCCTGACGGGGCGTCGTGGCGGGGCCCGGGGGTGACGGAAAACCCGTTGGCCCCGGCCCGTCGGGCCCGCGATACTCGCCCACCGGCGCCGCCCCAACCGCTGTGAATTCGGCGGCCGGGTAAGGGAGTCGGCGCCCCGGGACGCCGGACGGCGCCGCCCGGGAGGACCGGGCGGCGCCGTCGATGCCGTACGCGCGGGCCGTACGTGGGGCCGTACGCGGGCCGTAAGTGGGCCGTCAGCGTGCCGTCTGTGGGACGCGCTGGCTCGGGACGGCGCCCCGGGCGGCGCGCGGCGCATCCCCGGCGCCGGAAGCACCGGCGGCGGCAGCCGCGGGGGAGGCGCCGAGGGCGGTGCCCCGGGTCTCCTCGGCCCACATGACGCAGACCAGCAGTCCGACGGCCGTCGTCCCGGCCGCGATCAGCATGGTCGGGCCGGTGCCCAGCCCGGTCAGCGACAGCGGCAGCAGGTAGGTGCCGACGGCCGCGCCGATCCGGCTGACCGAGGTGGCGACGCCCACCGCGGTGGCCCGGATCTCGGTCGGGAACAGCTCGTTGGGGTACGTCCAGTCGAGCACGTTCGGCCCGCCGCACAGGAAGGCGTACGCGCACAGCGCCAGCAGCGCGACGGCGGCCGGGGCGGTGGGCCACACGCCCAGCAGCGCCAGCGGGACGGTCATCAGCGCGAAGGACCAGATGATGACGGGCCGGCGCCCGCGGGTGTCGATCAGGCGCAGCGCCGGGTAGCAGCCGAGCAGGAAGACCAGGCTGATCATGCCGGTGCCGAGGGTCTCCATCACGGTGCCGCCGGGCATGCCGAAGGAGGAGAGGATCTGCGGGCCGAAGGTGAGCATCGCGAACAGCGGGCCGACCTGGCACAGGAAGAACAGGCCGCAGAACAGGGTGCGGCGCCGGTAGGGCTGGGTCATCAGCAGGCGCAGTCCGGCGGGGCGGCCGCGCTCGGCCGGGTCGGGCATCAGCTCCCGGCCGTCCACGCGCACGCCCAGGTGCTTCTCGACCACGCGCACCGCGTCACCGACCCGCCCGTTGGCGGCCAGCCAGCGCGGCGACTCCGGGGAGCCGCGCCGGATCACCAGGAACACCACGCACAGCACCGTGGAGCTCGCCAGCATCCACCGCCAGCTGCCCGGCCCGGCCAGCTCCAGGAAGAGGTAGCCCACCACGTAGGCGAGCACGGAGCCGGCGTACCAGGCGATGATCTGCTGGCCGAGCAGCCGGCCGCGGTGCTTGGCGGGCAGCCACTCGGCGAGCAGCGAGGTGGCGATGGGGTAGTCGGCGGCCACGGCCATGCCGAGCACGAAGCGCAGCACGGCGATCGCCCACACCGCGTCCACCCAGAAGGAGAGCACCGAGCAGGCGACCATCACGAGCAGGTCGGCGGTGTACATCACCTCCCGGCCGATCTTGTCGGTCAGCACGCCGAAGAGCGCGCCGCCGACGAACATTCCGACCAGGGCGGCGGCGCCGATCAGGCTGACCTCGGCGGTGGACAGCCCGAGGTCCGGGCGCATCCCGATCAGGGCGACGCCGACGATGCTCAGGATGTAGCCGTCGAGCAGGGGTCCGCCGGAACAGGCGAGGGCCAGCCTGCGGTGGAACGCGGTATACGGGGCGTTGTCGATGGTCTGGGACATGTGCTTGGGGTCCTCCGGAGCGTACGGCGCGCAACCGCGCACCGTGCGCCGGGTAGACGGCAGGGGAAGACGCCGCCCACCTCGGACGGCGCCATCGCCCGGTCACAACGGGCGACCGTCCACGGTTGCCCGGCCGTCGTGGGGCCGCCACCGGGTCGAAGGTCGAGGGGATTCACGACCAAGGTCCCGAAGCGGACAGGGCCTTCGCCCGTGCCGGATCGCCGCCCGCCCAGTCCTGCCGGGACGAGGCGCCGTCGCGCGCCCCGAACGCGCACCGGGCGTGACCCTCGTCACCCGAAGCCCCCAACAGGCCTGGGAATGTGGCCCATTGCACACCCGGGCGGTTCCCGTCCGTACGGAAGCGACCCCGCTGCGTCACCCCCGGGGCGCTCGCGCGCGCCCCGCCGTCAGCTCCCCGTCAGCTCCAGGTCGGGACGTGAGCCCGAGCCGGGCGAGGCCCGAGTCCAGCGCCGCCTCCAGGTGGTCGATGGAGCCGGTGGTCATGAGGATCAGCACCCCGCCCTGGATCCCGGCCAGCAGCGCCGCCGCCTCCCGCTCGGCGTCCAGCCCGGCGGCGGCCACCCCGCCGGCCTGCAGGTGGCGCACGCCCGCGGCGAGCCGGCGCTGCCACTGCCCCAGCAGCTCGGCGGCCACCGTGCGGCCCGCGCCGGTGGCGGTGCCCAGCTGGGACAGCGCCACGTGCAGCGGGCAGCCGACGCCCTGGGCGCGGTAGCGGGCGAGGACCTTGTCGCGCCACTGCCACCAGGCCTCCCGGGTGGTGAGGGCGCCCAGTTCCGGCTGCTGGTCGTCGAGGATCCGGGCCGCCTCGAAGCGGGCCACGGCCAGCAGCAGCTCGTCCTTCCCGCCGGGGAAGTAGTGGAACAGCTGGCTCTTGCTGGTGGCGGTGCGGGCCATCACGTCCTCCAGGCGCAGCGCGAACACGCCTTCCGCGCGGATCTCCCGCGCGGCGCCCTCGATGATGCGCTGCCTGGTCGCGGCGCCCTTGCGGGTCGGCGGGACGTGCTCCTCCGGCGTGTTCACGGCGTTCACGGTGTTCACGGCGTTCGCGGCGTTCACGACCGCGCTCGCGAGGGCGTTCACGGCAGCAGGACCAGCTTGCCGGTGGTGCGCCGGGACTCCAGGTCCGCGTGCGCCCGGGCGGCCTCGGCCAGCGGGTAGCGGCCGGTGACCCGCGGGGTGAGCCCGCCCGCCAGGACGAGGTCGAACAGCTCGCCGGCGCGCCGTACCAGCGCCTCGCGGGTGGGGACGTGGTGGTGCACCACCGGGTACGTCAGCAGGATGCTGTTCGGCAGGTCGGTGGGCCGCAGCTCGGGCACGCCCATGAAGGGGCCGTAGTAGGCGTGCACCCCGTGCGGGCGCAGGGCCAGCTGGGAGGAGCGGAAGGTGTCGGCGCCGCCGCCGTCGTAGACGACGTCGGCCCCGCGCCCGCCGGTCAGCTCCCTGATCCGGTCCTCGAAGCCGCCGCCGGAGTGGACCAGCACGTGGTCGGCGCCGGCCTCCTTCGCGACGGCGGCCTTCTCCTCGCGGGAGACCAGGCCGATGACGTCGCCGCCGCGCGCCTTGACCAGCTGGGTGAGCAGCCGCCCGACGCCGCCCGCCGCCGCGTGCACCACCGCGGTGTCGCCCGGGGCGATCGGGTAGGTCTCGGTGCTCAGGTGGCTCGCGGTCAGGCCCTGCATCAGCAGGCCGCCCGCGACCTCGTCCGGCACCCCGTCGGGCACCGTGACCAGCGAGTCGGCCGGGACGGCGAGCAACTCGGCGTAGCTGCCCGGGTGGTAGAACCAGGCCACCCGTTCGCCGACGGCCAGGCCGTCCACCCCCGGGCCGAGGGCGGCGACGTACCCCATGCCCTCGGCGCCGAGCACCGCCGGCGCCGCCCAGCCCGGGCCGCCCTCGGCGCGGGCGCCGACGTCCATGTAGTTGACGCCGGCGGCGCCCAGGCGCACCAGCGCCTCGCCCGGGCCGGGGACCGGGTCCGGCAGCTCGGTCCAGCGCATGACCTCGGGGCCGCCGTGCTCCTCGATCCGGATCGCGTGCATGGGCTGACACCTTTCTGTACGGGCTCGTCCGCAGGAGTCCGAGAGGGGAGAAGGGGGGTGAACAGCACCGTAGGCAGCCGAAAATGGACCCACAAGTCCAGAAATCCGTACGGTGACGGGCAGTTGCCCGTCACCCCGCCGCCAGCGGCACGGCGACGTCCGCGACGTGCTCCTCCGGCCCGGCGGTCGCCCAGTTCGGGTAGTACACCTCCCGGTTGGGCCCGCCCCGCCCGTACCCGCGGGCGGCGACCCAGGCGCCCACCGCGTCGTGGGCGGCGGCCATCGCGGCGAAGCCCCGCCGGGGCAGGGCGGTGTACGCCTCGCGGTGCGCGGGCTCGATGCGCACCCCGAACGGGCCGTGCGGGCCGACGGCGTTCGGGGTGGGGGCGCAGACCTCGACCAGGGCGTCGCAGTCCTCGCCCACCAGGCCGTGGAACACCGCGAACAGCGGCCCGGACAGGCACGCGTCGACCTCCCGCAGCCGCCCGAGCAGCGACTCGCCGGCCTCGGAGAGGAAGCCGGGCAGTGCGGCGGCGTCCACGTGCCGCCGGACGAACAGGACGTGCTGCTCGGGCACGTCGCGCTCGGCGATCTCGAACATGGCGGTGCTCCTTCCGGTCAGAACCTCTCGGGCGTAGCCCACCGCCTCCCGGCGGGCCGCGTGCTCGGACTCCCGCTCCCGCCAGTACGCCAGCAGCGCCCGCTCGGCCGCTCCCGCGCCCGCGCCCTCGCCCGCGCCCTCGTCGGCGCCCGCGCCCGGGCCCTCGTCGGCGTCGCCGTCGCCGTCGCCGTCGACGTCCAGCACCGACGGGATCCGCGCCAGCGGCAGCCCGGCGGCGCGCAGCAGCGCGATGCGCCGGGCCCGCTCGACCTGCGCCGGGCCGTAGCGGCGCACCCCGGTGCGCGGGTCGACCAGGGCGGGCGGCAACAGCCCCCGCGCGCCGTAGAGCCGCAGGGCCTTGAGGCTGAGCCTGGTCCTGGCGGCGAGTTCGCCGATGGTGATCATGTCCTCCTGCACGCCCGCCACTGTGCCCCCTGCCCCAGGGGCAGGGGCAAACGGGCAGGGTTGGACCCGCGCCCCCTTCGTGGCGGTACGTCAGCTTTCCCGCCGGATCCGGCAGCCTGTTCGCGGCGCCGAGCGGGACGGTTCACCGGGCCGTGGACCACAGGTCGTCCGTGCACGGTTGACTTCCCGCGCCCGGGAGGAACCGCCCCGGGCCGCACCGTCCGCGGGCGAACGGCGACACACCCGGCGCCCCACACACCCGGCGCCCCGCACGCCGCCGCAAGCGCCCCAGCCCGCCGCCGCACGAGGAGGACCCCGCATGCCACCCCCACCCGCACCCGCCCGCACGGACGCCCGCACCCGCCGCACCCGCACCCGCACCCGCCGCGCCCTGGGCACGCTCGCCCTGGCCACCGCCCTGGCCGCCGGCCTGCCCGGCCTCGCCACCCCCGCCTGGGCCACCCCCGCCCCCGCCCCAACGACGGCGCCCGCCCCGGCTCCCACGACGGCCGGCACCCGGCCCCACGCCACCGACCCCGGCCCGGTCCTGGACCGCCCCGGGGAGTCCGTGGTCACCCGCCGCGAGGTCACCCCCATCGCCCCCGGCCTGACCATGACCGCCTTCGACCGCCTCGCCGCCGCCGGCTGGATCCGCGGCAAGGTCCTCGTCGCCGACCTGGACACCGAGGGCCTGAGCGTCGACTACCTGTCCTCCGGCAAGGTGACCACCCGCCGGACCGTCACCGACCTGGCCCGCGGCGCCGGAGCCGTCGCCGCGATCAACGGCGACTACTTCGATATGAACGCCTCCGAAGCCCCCCTCGGCGTCGGCGTCTCCCGCCAGGACGGCCTCATCCACGCCCCCGTCGAGGGCTGGAACCAGGCCGTCACCGTCGGCACCGACGGCCTCGCCCGGATGGCCCAGGTCTTCCTGGAGGGCCACGCGAACCTGCCCGGCGGCCGCCGGCTGACCCTCGACGGCGTCAACACCCACGGCCTGCCCGCCGACGGCGTCGGAGTCTTCACCCCCGCCTGGGGCGACGCCACCCGCACCCACGTCGCCGACGGCTCCACCGACGTCGCCGAGGTCGAACTGCGCGACGGCAAGGTCACCGCCGTACGGGACCGACTCGGCGCCGCCGTCCCCGAGGGCGCCACCGTCCTGGTCGGCCGCGAGGCCGGCGCCCGCGCCCTGCGCGACCTCAGGCCCGGCGACCAGGTCACCGTCGGCTACCGCCCCCGCGCCTCCTTCGGCGAGGTCGCCGTCGCCGTCGGCGGCCACCAGGTCCTCGTCGCCGACGGCGTCGCCCAGCGCTCCGGCGAGAACGACGCCAACCAGCCCAACGCCCGCACCGCCGTCGGCTTCTCCGCCGACAACCGGCGCCTGTACCTCGTCACCATCGACGGCCGCCAGGCCGACAGCCCCGGCATCAACCTCCCCGACCTCGCCGTCCTGATGCGCGACATGGGCGCCCACAACGCGCTCAACATGGACGGCGGCGGCTCCGCCGCCATGGCCGCCCGCCTGCCCGGCACCCAGCAGGCCGGCACCGTCAGCCACCCCTCCGACAACGGCGGGGAACGCGCCGTCGCCAACGGCCTCGGCCTGTTCTCCACCCCCGGCACCGGCACCACCAAGGGCTTCCGGCTGCGCCCGGCCGAACCCGTCGACACCGCCACCCGCCTCTTCCCCGGCCTGCGCCGCACCGTGCGCGCCCTGCCCCACGACGAGGCCTACGGCGCCGTCACCACCCCCGTGCCCGCCACCACCTGGTCCACCGCCACCAGCGACCGGATCGGCGTCGAGGGCCACGGCCTGGACGCCGTCGTCACCGGCCGCGCCCCCGGCCCCGCCGAGGTCGCCGTCACCGCCCGGGGCGCCCGGCAGTCCGCGCTGGCACTGACCGTGCTCGGCCCGGCCGTGCGCATCACCGCCGGCGACGAGCCGATCGCCCTCGACAGCGCCGGCGCCACCGCCCGCCTCACCGTCACCGGCCACGACTCCCTCGGCCACACCGCCCCCGTCGAGGCCGCCGACGTCAAGGTCACCGGCGGCGACGGCATCGTCGAGACGAGCACCGCCCCCGACGGCACCATCGCCCTCAAGGCCCTCACCGACGGAAAGTCCGCCACCCTCAAGCTGGCCGTCGGCCCGCTCGAGAGCGCCGTCGCCGTCACCGTCGGCATGACCGAGAAGCCCGTCACCGACTTCTCCGACGCCGCCGCCTGGAAGTCCGGCAACGACCGCGCCCCCGGCGGCTCGGTGGCCCCCGCCCCCGGCCCCGACGGCGCCCACGGCCTGCGCCTGGCCTACGACTTCACCCACTCCACCGGCACCCGCGGCCAGTACGCCGTCGCCCCCGACGCCATCGTGCTCCCCGGCCAGCCCCGCGCCCTCACCCTGTGGATCGAGGGCGACGGCAACGGCGCCTGGCCGCGCATCCAGTACCGCACCGCCGCCGGCGTCACCGCCAACCTCGACGCCCCGACGGTCACCTGGACCGGCTGGCGCAAGGTCGAGTTCCCCGTCCCCGCCGGCGTCCAGTACCCGCTCACCTTCCAGCGCTTCCGCCTGATGGAGACCAGCGCCGCCCGCTCCTACACCGGCGCCCTCACCCTCGCCGACCTGCGCGTCAAGGTCGCCCCCGACGTCGAACTGCCCGCCCGGCCACGCGTCACCGACCCCGTCGTGCTCACCCACGGCACCGTCGACCACCGCCCGCTGCGCGTCGCCGTCATGTCCGACGCCCAGTTCGTCGCCCGCGACCCCGACAGCGACATCGTCCGGGCCGCCCGCCGCACCCTGCGCGACATCGCCGCCGCCCAACCCGAACTGCTCGTCATCGACGGCGACTTCGTCGACGAGGCCACCCCCGCCGACTTCGCCCTCGCCCGCACCCTCCTCGACGAGTTCGACCAGCTCACCGGCCACAGCATCCCCTGGCACTACGTGCCCGGCAACCACGAGGTCATGGGCCCCGGCACCATCGACAACTTCAAGGCCGCCTTCGGCGACACCACCCAGGTCTTCGACGTCAAGGGCACCCGCTTCGTCACCCTCGACAGCTCCCTCGGCACCCTGCGCGCCGGCGGCTTCGACCAGATCGCCACCCTGCGCTCCGCCCTCGACGGCGCCGCCCAGGACCCGTCCGTCACCGGCCTGCTGCTCTTCGAACACCACCCCACCCGCGACCCCCTGCCCGACCAGGGCAGCCGACTCGGCGACCGCAAGGAAGCCGCCCTCATCGAACAGTGGCTCGCCGACCTCCGCACCCGCGGCAAGTCCGCCGCCATGGTCACCGGCCACGTCGGCGCCTTCCACGCCCAGAGCATCGACGGCGTCCCGCACCTGATCAACGGCAACTCCGGCAAGGGCCCCGCC
Source organism: Kitasatospora sp. NPDC096204 (assembly GCF_044763205.1). Lineage (NCBI taxonomy): Bacteria > Bacillati > Actinomycetota > Actinomycetes > Kitasatosporales > Streptomycetaceae > Kitasatospora > Kitasatospora sp. NPDC096204. The sequence goes on along the minus strand of NZ_JBIWFT010000007.1, from coordinate 103,400 downwards.
GCCGAACCCGACCGCGGCGGCTTCACCGGCTGGACGATGCTCGGCATCGACCCCGCCGCCGGCCGCGTCACCGACCCCTACGCCCCCGCCGACGACGCCACCGCCTGGCTACGCGCCGAAGTCCACGCCCGCGCCGACACCGTCGGCCTCAAGGCCCCCACCGCGCTCGGCCTGCTCGAAACCGCCCCCGTGACCGCCACCTTCACCCAGGACGGCGAACGCACCGTACCCGTCGCCTGGCCCGTCACCGCCCAGTGGGGCGGCGCCGACGTCCACATCGGCACCGCCGCGAGCGCCCCGCGCACCGCCGTCGCCGCCTACGACCCCGCCACCGGCGCCCTGACCGGGCTGCGCCCCGGCACCGGGACGCTGAGCGTCACCGTCGGCGGGGTGAAGGCCGAACAGCCGCTCACCGTCGGCCCGGTGACCGCCTGCACCACCACCGTGCGCGGCAGGCACTCCTCGCTCGCCGTCACCTCGGGCGTCACCTGCCTCCAGGGCGCGAGCATCGACGGCCCGGTCCTGGTCCGGCCCGGCGCGTCCCTGGTGGCCGTCGACTCCACCGTGGGCGGCCCGCTGTCCGCCCGCGGCGCGGGCACCCTGCTGCTGAGCGACACCACCGTGGGCGGCCCGGTCGCCGTCAGCGGCACCACCGGCGCCACGGCGCTCCTGCGCACCACGGTCGCCGGCCCGCTGCACCTCGCCCTCAACCGGGGCGCCACCCTGCTGGCCGGCACCACCGTGCGCGGCCCGCTGGACTGCTCCGGCAACACCCCCGCCCCGGTCGACGGCGGCCTCGCCGACACCGTCGGCGGACCGAAGGGCGGCCAGTGCGCCGAACTGTGACGAACCGTCGGCAATGACCGCAGGCCCGGACCGTCCACGGTCCGGGCCTGCGGGCCGCTGATGGCCGGAGTTGAGCGTGATTCCTATGATGGTCAGTCAGTAAGTCGTTATGCCGGTGCCATGATCCTCGGAGTGTGCCCCGGGCCCAGGGCGCGCCCGGGGAACCGGGCCCGCCCCGGAACCGCTCCGGTCCTCGGCCTCGATTCCTCGGTTCCTCGGTTCCTCGATTCAAGGAGAAGCATGCGCGGCACCGTGCTCGCCGACCGCTACCGGCTGGTGGACTGGCTGGGCGGCGGGTCGATGGGCGACGTGTGGCTCGCCGAGGACGAGGTCCTCGGCCGCCGGGTCGCGGTCAAGGTGGTGAAGCCCGCCCTGCTGGACGAACCCGGCTTCGCCGAGCGCTTCCACGCCGAAGCCCGCGTCATGGCGCAGCTGCGGCACCCGGGCATCGTCGGCGTGTACGACTACGGGCACGACGGCGGGCCCGGCGAGGGGTACTCGGGCACGGCCGGGCGGCGCCCGGTCGGCTACCTGGTCATGGAACTGATCGACGGCCAGCCGCTGAGCGCCGTCCTGGAACGCCGCGGCGCCCTGCCGGCCGCGCAGGCCCTGCGGATGGCCCTGCAGGTGCTGGAGGCGCTGGAGGCCGCGCACGAGTCCGGGGTGGTCCACCGGGACATCAAACCGGCCAACCTGATGGTCCGCGGCGACCGGACGGTGATCGCGGACTTCGGCATCGCCCGGCCCGCCTGCGACGCCCGGCTCACCGTCCCCGGGATGGTGCTGGGCACCGCCGCCTACCAGGCACCGGAACAGGCCTCCACCGGGACGGTCACCGCCTCCGCCGACCTCTACGCGCTCGGCGTGGTCCTCTACGAGTGCCTTGCCGGCCGCCTCCCGTACGAGGGGGAGACCGCCCTCGAAGTGATCCTCAAACACCTCACGGAGCCCGTGCCGCCGCTGCCCGGGGACGTGCCCGCACCGGTGTGGGCGCTGGTCGAACGGGCGATGGCCAAGGAGCCCGGCGAACGCTGGCCGGACGCGGCGACGATGGCCACGGCGGTGCGGCGCGCCCTCGCGGCGGTCGAGGGGGCGCCACCTGAGCCTGCGCCGTCGCCCGCGCCGGGCCCGACCCGGACCCGGACCTGGACCCGGACCCGGCCTGCCGCCGTACGCGCGCCGCGTGCCCGGCGCCGCCTGCGGACGCTGGCCGGGCTGACGGCGCTGACGCTGCTCTGCGTGGCCGGGGCCGCCGGGGCCACGGTCGTGCGGCCCGGCCGGGACGGCGCGCCGCACAGCGCCGCCGCCCAGCCCCCGGTGCCGGAGCCGGTCGCGCTGGTGGAGACGGCCCGCCCGAGTGCCCAGCAGACGGCGGCCCCCCTGCCACCGGCCGGAGAGGGGCAGAGCCCCGCACCCACCGTCGGGCCCGAAACGCCCACCGGATCGCCCCTCGCCGCCCCGCCCCCGGCCCTGCCCACCGCCCCGGCCGCCGCCGTACCCGACCGGAGCCCCGCCCCGCCCCCGGCCGCACCACCTGCCGCCGGCCAGAACCCCGCTCCGCCCGCGCCGAGCCCCGCCGCCCCGGACCGGCCCGCCACCGGCGAACCGGCCCCGCCCAGCGCGAGCGCCACCGGTACGCCGCCGCCGCCGTCCGTGCCGCCCACGGCGCAGCCGAGGCCGCAGCTGCCCGCCGTGGCGCAGATCGCCGGTGCCAACGGCGCGTTGGACAACTACCAGTCCGCGGACGTGGACGGCAACATGGTCGGCACCTACGTCGTCAACGGCACCTCGGCGCAGCTGTGGCGGCTGGACAAGGTCGCCGAGGGGATGTACTACCTGCGCAACGCCTCCAGCAACTTCACCAAGGTGCTGGACCAGGACCGCACGAGCAGGCAGGTGCAGATCTGGTCGAGCCCGCCGGCCGTCTGGAACCAGGTCTGGGACATCGAGCCGGTCCCGGGCGGCTACCGGATCTACAACGTCGGCACCCGGCTGTGCCTGACGTCCGAGGGCATCGGCGCGGGCACCCACGGAGCGGACTGCACCGGCGCCCGGAACCAGCTGTGGACGATCAGCTGAGCCCCCGACCCGGCTGAGCCCCGACCGCCGACCCCCGACGCCGGGCCGCCGACCACCGATTACCGATTACCGACCGCCGACCGCTCGACCGGGCCCGCGGCAGGTCACGCCGGAAGCCAGGACGGCCACTGCCGGCGCGGCCGCACGACGGACCCGCCGGGGCCGATCAGGGCGCGCAGCCGGTTGGCCTCGGGGGAGCCGATGGAGGCCAGGATGTCGTAGGCCTCCGACCGGCGCGCCAGCGCCTCCTGCGGCGAGGTGCCGCACTCGGCGAGCGCGTCGCCGAGCGCCGCCAGCGCCAGCCCCCGCCCCCGGCGGTCGCCGTCGAGCGTCAGCACCTCCACCGCCCGCCCGGCCGCCGCCACCGCCTCCTCGCCGCGGCCCAGGGCGCGCAGCGACTCGGTGAGCCGCAGCAGCGTACGGCCCGTACGGCGCCGGTCGTCCGGCCGCAGCAGGGACAGGGCGTTGCGGTGGTGGCGCAGGGCCTGCTCGAACTCGCCGCGGTCGTGGGCGATCGTCCCCAGCGAGTCCAGGGCGAGCGCCTGCAGCTCGTAGTCGGCCAGCCGGTGGCAGATCAGCAGGGACTGGTCGACCACGCGCACCGCCGCGTCGTACCGGCCGAGTTCGGTGAACGCGCCCGCCAGGTTGAGCAGTTCGGCCGCCACCGAGCGCTGGTCGCCGAGCCGTTCCCAGACCGAGATCGCCGCGGTGAAGCCGCCGAGCGCGTCGCCCGGCCGGCCGACCTGGACGAACAGGGCGCCCAGCGCGGCGTGGGCCAGGGCGAGCAGCGGCCCCGGCAGGCCGTGGGCGGTGCACAGGTCGCGGGTCCTGAGCAGCTCGGCGAGGGCGGCGGGCTCGGAGCCGACCTCGGTCAGCAGCCGTCCGAGCACCAGCCGGGCCCTGACCTCGGCCGTCCGGTCGCCCGCCCGGACGGCGGCCTGGAGCAGGACCTTGGCCGCGTGCCCGAGTGGCCGGGTGGCCTGGCCGGTCTCGCACAACAGGCTGCAGCCGAGCAGCAGTTCGGCCGCCAGGTCGAGCCGGGGCGGTTCCGGGAGCCCGGCGTACTGGCCGACCAGCGCGCCGACGCCCTGGTAGTCGACGCGGCTGGGCCGCGCCGCCGCGCGGGGGCCGGTGCCGGCGCTCGCCCCGGGTAGGGCGGCGCGGGCCGCGGACGGGCCGAGGGCCGCGACGGTCTCCGCGTGCTGACGGGCCACCAGGCGGGTGAGCACGGCCGCCGGGCGGTCCTCCTCGCCCCGCACCCGCACCCGCACTCGCGCGTCCGCGTCCGCGTCCGCCGCTGCCTCCGCCTCCGCCTCCGCTTCCGGGGCGAGCCGCTGGGCGAAGGAGCGCAGCAGGTCGTGGTACCGGTAGCGGTCCGGCGGCGCCGTCTCCAGCATCGAGCAGTCGACCAGCGACTCGGCCAGCTCCTCGGCCTCGTGCTCGGGCAGGCCGAGCACCGCCGCGACCGCTCCCGGCGACAGGTCGGGCACCTCCGGCACCGCCAACAGCCGGAATGCACGGGCCTGTTCGGGCGTCAGCTGGTCGTAGCCGAAGCGGAACGCCGGCTCGACGGCGAGGTCCCCGGCGCGCAGCACGTCCAGCCGGCGGAGGTTCCCGGACAGCTTGTCGAGCAGCCGCTCCATGGCCCAGCCGGGTCGGCAGGCCAGGCGCGCGGCGAGGATGCGCACGGCCAGCGGGAGGTGCCCGCAGAGCCGGACGAGTTCCGCCGCCGTGTCCTCCTCGGCCCGCAGCCGCTGCTCGCCGATCACCTGGCCGAGCAGACCGAGGGCCTCCCGCGGGGCGAAGGCGGTCAGCTCGACGACCTGCGCGTTGGGCAGCGAACCGAGCCGGGCCCGGCTGGTGACGAGCACGGCGCAGCCGGGCCGGCCCGGCAGCAGCGGCCTGATCTGCTCGGCGTCCCGGGCGTTGTCGAGGACGACCAGCACGCGCCGCTCGGAGAGCAGCGAGCGGAACTGGGCGGAGCGTTCGGCGAGCCCGGAGGCCAGGGCGTCGGCCGGCACGCCGAGGGAACGCAGGAAGACGCCCAGCACCTCCTCGGGCCGGGTCGGGCGGCCGTCGGCCCCGTGCAGGTCGAGGTAGAGCTGGCCGTCGGGGAAGTCGGCGGCCAGCCCGTGCGCGACGTGCACGGCCAGCGCCGTTTTGCCCACCCCGCCCAGGCCCGCCACGACCGCCACGGGCACGGTGCGGGGGGCGAGCAGGACGGCCCGCAGCGCCTCGGTCTGCGCCTCGCGGCCGGTGAAGTCGGCGAGGTCGGCCGGGACCTGGGTCGGCCGCACCGGCGCCCGGTCCGGCGGGCGGGGCGCGGCCACGGCGGCCGTGCCGGCCGTGCCGGTGTCGGTGGTGGCGCCGGTGCCGGCGGCGGGCCGGGGCGGCGCGGGTGCCAGGAGGGCGGCGTCGGCCGCCAGGATCCGGCGCTGCAGCTCGCGCAGACCGGGCCCGGCGCTGACGCCGAGCTGCTCGCGCAGCCGCCGGTCCGTGGCGCGGTACGCGCCCAGGGCCTCGGCCTGTCGGCCGGTGCGGTAGAGGGCGAGCATCAGCAGTTCGCAGAACCGTTCCCGCAGCGGGTGTTCGGCCGTGACCGCGCTCAGTTCGGCGACGACCTCGCCGGACGGCCCGGCCTCGACCTCGGCCTCCAGACACGACTCCAGGACGGTCACCCGGCGTTCGGCCCACTCCCCGCGCTGGCGTTCCGCGTACGGGCCGGGCAGGGCGGCCATCGGCTCGCCCTGCCACAGGGCCAGCACCGAGCGGAGCGCGGCGGCGGCGCGGGCGTGCTCCCCGGCGGCGCGCAGCGTCTTCGCCTCGCCCACGAGCTCCTCGAGGCGGTGGGTGTCCAGCGCCCCGGCGTCCACGGTGAGCAGGTAGCCGCCGCTGAGCGTGCTCGGCGCCTCGGGCCCCAGGACGCGGCGCAGGCGGTGGACGTACGTGCGGATCACGGCGGACGGCTTGGCGGGCGGCTCCTCGCCCCACAGGTCGTCGACGAGTTGACCGCTCGACACGGGGTGGTTGGCCCTCAGCAGCAGCGCGAGCAGCAGGCTCCGCTGCTGCGGCGAGCCCAGCGCCAGCTCACCGTCGTCCCGCCACCCCCGCAGCGGCCCCAGCACCGCGAACCGTAAACCACCCACCGGCCGTCCCCCTCCACCCGCAAAAATCCCCCGGGGCATTTTACCGGCCGCATCACCCCTGGTCAGGGCGACGCACCCGGGCCGGGCCGGTTGCTTGTCCACCACCCGTCAACACACTGTCGACCATCTGTCGACGGGCGCGGCCGAGGCTTCGAGCAGCAGGCCGCACCGACGCGGTCCCAGAGCGAGAGGAACACCCGATGGCACAGCGGAAGTCCCTGGTCCGAGCAACCCTGGCCGCGGCCGGCGTCGCCGCCGCGCTGTTCACGGCCGCCGCCCCGGCCGGCGCGGCCACCGCGCCGCAGCAGCCCACCCAGGAGCAGACGCAGGAGCAGGCGCAGCTGCTGAGCGCGGCGCGCAGCACCGAGGTCCTGGTCGTCAACTGGACGGGCTGCGAACTGCGCCTGCAGAACAACTGGCTGGACCACGGCATCTGGACGAAGGCTCCGGACCCCGTCATCACCGACGGGAGCACCGCCCGCTGGCAGTCCGAGAGCAACGGCTTCATGACCGGCACCGAGGGCCACGTCATCTACGACGCGGCGAACTGCGGGAACCCGGGGCTCAACGGCAAGCGCGTCCAGCTCCACTGGAACAACCCGTACGTCGGCAGCAACGGCTACGACACCGCGGGCTCCGACCCGAAGTTCGGGTTCGCGCAGAGCGGGGGCAGCGGCAACAACGCCGCCGTGTACTGGACGGTCCGCGGCCTCTGACCGCCCCGACCCCTGACTGACGGGCCCTGACCGCCGGGCGCCCGGCCGGGACTTCCTCCCCCCGGCCGGGCGCCCGCGCGTGCTCGGCGACGCCGTCGGGTCAAGCGCCGTCGGGTCAAGCGCCCGTCGGGTCAAGCGCCGTCAGGTCATCCGGCGGGCAGCAGCGCGGCGACCTCCGCCAGGACGCGGGCCGCCGGCGCCGGGTCGACCAGCCACTTCAGGTGACTGCCGGCGAGGGTACGGACGTCGTACGGGTTCTCCGGCGTCAGCTCGTCGGCCTCACGGATCATCCGGTCCTGCATGGCGAGCGGTATGCCGGCGTCCTCGGTCAGCCGCACGTACGTCCGGGGGATCCGCCCCCAGGTGTCGGCCTGCGCCCGGTCCTCGGGCGTGCCGGCGTCGAGGTTCTCGTCGGGCTGGAAGGTGTTGAGGAGGACCAGGAACTCGTCGTCCGTCCCGTCGGCGAGGAAGGCCGCCTTGAACGCCGCGAGGACGGAGGGGTCGGCGGTGCGGAAGTTGGAGCGCAGCAGCCCCAGTTCGGCCGGGTTGCCGACCATCGCCGCCGCCATTCCCGCGGCGTCGATCGTGGCCATCTCGGGCTCGGCGTAGTAGGCGCCGACGTCGAGGTTGACGGGGGCCCAGGCGGAGACGTAGACGATGCGGTCGATCAGGTCGGGCCGCCGGTTGGCCGCGACGGTGGCCGTCAGGCCGCCGCGGCTGTGGGAGACCAGCACGACGGGCCCGTTGCGCTTGGCCCGCTCCAGTATCCCGACCAGGTGCGCGACGTTGTCGGCGAGCGTCACGCCCTTGATGGCCCCCGGCGCGGCGGCGAGCCCGTCGAGGTCCTGCGGCGCCTGGTAGGCGCGCGGGTATGTCGCGGCGAACCCGTGCCCGGGCAGGTCGACGGCGACGGAACGGTGCCCCAGGAGGCCGAGTTCGGCCTGGAGCGGCGCGAAGGAGAAGGAGTTCGCGAAAGCTCCGTGGACCAGTACGAACGTCGGTTGCATGTCTTTTTTGCTCACTTTCTGACCCGTGTTCAGTGAAAGATCATCGCACTGTCGGCAGGGGCCCGTCTCGGCCATTCGTGTCGTCGGTGGATACAACCGATCAGGACTCCGGCATGCTGACCGCAACGTTGTTCGAGACGCGACGAAGGAGAAGGCCATGCGACGGATTGCGGCTCTGGGGACCGGTGCGGCACTGCTGGTGGCCGCCGGGGTGATGGCGGCTCCGGGGGCGTCGGCGACCTCGTACTGCAGCACCACCCAGGGCACGAACTGGGGATCGGTCAGCTGTCAGACCACCGCCACGAAGAACCACTGGCAGCTGGTGCTGGTCTGCAACAACGACAACGTCAAGGGCAACCAGACGACGGTCATCGGGTCCTGGCACATGGGCAACGGCAGCGACACCCTGTACTGCCCGACCGGCTACAGCGCGGCGTACACCAAGGTCAACAACGACAACTGACGTGCCGCGCAAGGAAGTCGGCCCCCGCCGCCCGGCGGGGGCCGATTTCCTTACGGGCCGCGCATTCACTCTTCCGGCCTATTGGGCAAGGTGGTTCGAACCCGATACATTTCCTGTACCGGGACGTTTCCCCACGAACTCACACCAGGTGGCGATTCGCTCTCGGTGCGCCGTCACCCGCGACCTCCGGAACGGGCGCACCCGCCGTCCCGACCCGACAGGACCGACCCACCGACACCTCCGCAGGCCACGGACGTCGGCCGCCGACGAGGACGGCCCGCCCGGCCGACGGCGCGTGAGCCGACGCACGGCGTACGGCGTACGGCCTCCGATGCCCGGCGTACGGTGCCCGGCCTCCGACGCCCGGTCCCCGACGCCCGGCCTCCGGCCCGAAGACCCGCGTCCGGCGGGACCACCGCCGAAGACCCCGCACCCGGGCCTGTTCGGCTGTCCGGCACCCACCTTCGCCGTCCGGCACCCACCGTTCACACGGGGAGGAACCATGAACGCCGCCGCCAACTGGAACGACATCCTGGTCCGGGACAACTTCCAGGACACGGGACAGACCCCCACGTCCGACCCCGTCTGGGAATCCCCGGACATCATCCCGTTCGGCAGCGACATCCTCGACTTCGGCCTGCTGGAGTCCAGCTACGGCGGCCCCGACCTCGGCATCCGCCACCCCATCGTGCAGGGACGGCTCAACCGCATCTACGTCCGGGGGAAGAACCTGAGGACCGGGTGCCCCACCTCCGGCGACGTCAGGCTCTACTACGCCCCCGGCGGGCTGCTCCTGGACCCGCGGGCGTGGACCCCGCTCAACGCCGAGGGCGGCGGCACCACCGTGCCGTTCACCGTCCGCGGCGGCGGCAGGGAGATCCCTCCCGGGCAGATCTGCGTCAGCAGGTCCGCCTTCCTCTGGCCGAGCCAGAACCCGCCCGGCCACTACTGCACGATCACCACCGTGGACACCCCCGCCCACCCCATGCCCGCGACGCTGCCCACCTTCAGCTCGCTCGTCGACTACCTGAACTGGGTCAGGTACAACCCCAACGTCGGCTGGCGCAACATCGACGTCATCCCGTGCCGGCAGACCAACTACGTCCTCTCCAACCTCGCCATCTGCAACCTCAACAACACCCCGACGCGATTCGTCTTCGGGATCTCCGGCACCGACCTGCCCGCCGGCACCGCGACCTTCTCCAACACCGACCAGCAGGCCCCGTTCAGCCTGACGGCGCAGATCTACCCGCCCGGCGACGACGAGGGGTACACGCGCTCGATCCTGCTGCCCGCCAACTACTCCGGCACCGTCACGGTCGTGGTGCAGTTCGACACGCCCCTCCCGTGCGACGCCCGGATCGTGCTGCGCGCCTACAACCCGGTCAACAGCAACGCCGGAGCACTCGAACGGCGACTCGCCGTCCCGCTCACCGGCGTGCCCGGGCTCCACGACGCCCTGTTCCTCGAACTCGGCGCGTACACCTTCGTCGCGGCCGAGAGCGGCTCGTGACCCTCGGCGACTCCATCGAGTGGATCTTCCAGGAGGTGGCCCCCGGAACCTGCGAGATCCGGGCGACCAACCGGCCGGGCTTCCCGTGCGTCACGTCCTTCGGCGAAGGGGACCCCGTGAAGCTGGCCGAGTGCGGTCTCGGCTTCGGCAATCAGACCTGGAAGCTGCAGCCCGCGAAGCCGGGCCAGACCGAGCCCGTCCTCATCGAGTCCGCGGAGCGCCCCGGCGAGGTCCTGGAGCCGCACGGCCTCGGCGAGAAGGTCACCCTGGAACACCTGAGCGGCGACATCGCCCAGCAGTGGAAGGTCTACGGCCGGTAAGGGAAGCGATCCGCCCACGGTGAACGAGCCTGCGCACCCGGCGGGCTCGTTCCCGCTTTCCGGCGAGGGCCGGGGCGCACAGGAAGTCGGCGGGGCCGACTTCCTGCGTCGACTCCGGTGGCTTCTTACAGCCCGATTCCGGACATGAGGTCCGGTAGTTCCCGCACGGGCTCGGCCCGGCGCTGGAGGAGGTGGACCTTCGCCTCGGGGAGTTCGGCCACGCGCAGCAACTGCCAGCCCTGCTCCCGTCGGTAGTAGCGCGACAACTGTTCCTGGGCGGTGCCGCGACGCACCCAACGGACGTCGTCCGAGGAGGCGCGGTCGAGGGCCCACCAGGCGAGCAGGCGTCCGAGGCGGTACGGGTTCGGCCGCGTGAAGCTGGTCGTGAGGAAGAGGCTGGGCTCGGCGCGTTCCTCCTCCGTGAAGCCCCACCGGGGAAGGGCGCTCTCCCGCATGATCGTCGTGCAGCCGACCACACCGTGCTCCTGGTGTTCCAGCACCCACACCGGAATGTCAGGATGTGCGGCCTGGGCCCCGAACTCATCGGCCGCCGCCTCGCACTCGCCGAGCCCGCGTTCCGCCAGCCAGCGGGACCGCTCACGGACCAGGTCGGCGATCGCGCCGGCGTCGGCCTCGGTCGCTTCGCGCATCCGGAACACCGGTGTCTCCTGTCTCTCGTGTGATGGTTCTTCAGGCGGTCAACGCATTGTCGTTGCAGAGTCCGCGAGCAGGGCGAACACCACTTCACGGTCGGCGCGTTGGGCTCTTCCGGTGTCAAGCCGGTCCGCGACGGCGTGCAGCGCCTCCGGTTCGAGAAGCCGGGCCTCCAGGAGCGGGGAACCCTCGTCCACCGTGCTGACGGCCTTGTCGTACAGAGCGGCGTCGGCAGTGTGTGCGCGGCTCAGACCCTCAGCGGCCCCCGCGATGCGGGCCACGTTGATGAGTGCCGTACGTCTCCCGTCCGTCAGGAAGTGCTGGGCGGTCATGGGGTGGCAGAAGGGCTCGACCCGGGAACTGCCGCTGAACCATCGGCCTGCGGCCCATTCCCACGGGTGACGCATGTCGTCCGCAAGGATGCGTAGCTTGAGCATGGATTCCCCTCACACGGTGTTGTCGGGGTTGGTCGGACCGTACTGGTAGCGGTCCGTGGTCGGGGCGATGTAGTACTCGGGCTCGCCCTCGAACCATTCGCCGACCACCTCGGCCAGCTCCGCCAAGACCGTGCTGGGCAGCATGCTGTGCTCCTTCCTGCTTATCGGATGGTGTGCGTCGGATTGTTTTCTCTTTGATCGGGCGCCAACAAGGCTCTTCACGGGTGGAGTTGGGGGCCCGAGCGTTCCGTCGTGGCCTATGGCGCACGCCGGAGCCGTGGGGGCGTGCGGGAGGAAGGGCTCGGGCGCTGCTCGCATGCTGGCGATGGTGGACAGGCCCGGCCGATCAAGTACGGGCGACTGCGATGCACAGGAAGTCGGTCCCGCCGACTTCCTGTGCGCGGTGGGGTTCAGGTGCGGGTGGTTTGGGTGCGGCAGTGGGTGAGGGCGTAGCGGATGCGGGGGTCGGGGTTGGGGGTGGTGGTGAGGAGTTCGCCGGCGGTGGTGAGGGTGGTCCAGTAGGTGGTGGGGTCGCCGGTGCGGGGGAGGGGGTGGGTGGCGGTGAGGGAGAGGTAGGCGGCGGTGAGGTTGCCGGTGGTGAACCAGCGGGTGAGGCCGTGGTGGTGGCCGGGGCGGATGCCGCCGAGGGCGTCGATGGCGACCAGGAAGTGTTCGACGATGGTGTGTTCGGTGGGGGTGAGGGGCTTGGGGATGTCGAAGACGCCGAGGGCTTCGAGGAGTTCGCCGGTGTCAGCTTCGGAGTTGGGGCGAGGGTCGGCGAGGAGGGCGTCGTGGCAGTCGGCCAGGCGGCGGGTGGTCTCGGCGTGGGGGATGTCGAGGGCGAGGCAGACGGCGCGGGCGACGGGCAGGGGCTGGTGGCCGAGGCGGGCGAGGAGGGCATAGGTGGCGGCGGGGGTGGCGCCGCGGGAAAGGGTATGGCGGGCCAGGGTCGCGAGGTTCATGGGGGTTCGGGCTTTCAGGCGATGGTGGCGGGAGCGATCAGGACCCAGACGAACTTGCCGATGCCGCAGGGGCGGGAGGCGCAGCCCCAGCGTTCGGCGAGCTCGTTGACGAGGAAGAGTCCGCGCCCGTGCTCGTCGTCGGGGGAAGCGGTGCGGAGGGACGGCTGCCCGGAGCTGGCGTCGTGGACTTCCAGCCGGAGGCGGGAGTTGACGAGGGTGAAGCGGATCTCGATGTGCCGGTCGTCGGGGGCGTCCGAGTGCTGGACGGCGTTGGCGAAGAGTTCGCACAGCAGCAGCTCGGCGGTGTCGCGGTACCGGTCCCCGGAGGGCAGCCCGGAGAGGTACGCCCGAAGCAAGTAGCGGGCCAGGGGCGTGGATTCGGCGCAGGGGTCGAGGCGCGCGACGAACATGCGGGGACGCCGGGCAGTGAGCATGGGGGAGCACCTCAAGGGGGATTGCGTGCGAAAGGTTGCGCTGTGCACCCGGTGAATCACCAGGCGTAGCCATGGTGGCCTCTCGCCCGCTACGATCGGAAGGCTTCCCCACTTGACAGTTTCCCCGCGTGGAATTCGCGCAGCAGTGGAGGTCTGACGATGCGTGAGTCTCAGCTGGATCCGTCGGCTTCGCCCCTCAAGGCGTTTGGTGCTCAACTCCGCAGGTTGCGTAAGGCGGCGGGCTTGACGCAGACCCAGCTTGGTGAGCTTACTCATCTGAGTGATAGTCAGATTTCAAACCTCGAAAGAGGGGCTCGCAATCCCACGCTTGAGTGGGTCCGTGTTGCTGACAAGGTCCTTGGTACTGGTGGAACGCTTGAGCTAACGTATTGGAGTCTCCGGGGCTCTTCGTTCCTGCCGGGCTACCCGGAGTACGCAGCCAAGGAACGGGAAGCCAGGGGCATTCGAATCTTTGAGCTGGGCATCATCCCTGGCCTGGTGCAGACTCGCGGGTACGCCGAGGCTCTGGAGGCGGGTTCTGTTGCGAGAGGAAGTGTCACGGCTGAGCAGGGAGCCGAACGCGTCCGACTCCTCCTGAATCGACAGGAGCGAATCAACCGGGACCCAGCTCCGTCGATCCATGTGATCCTCGACGAGAGCTGCCTCCGGACCGTGGTTGGCAGCGAGACTGTCATGTCTCAACAGCTGGCGCATGTGGAGAAGTTGGCCCAGCGGCCCAACTACGTCGTCCAGGTTGCCCCCTTTGATCTGGGGGCGCATCGTCCGTTCATGCGGTCCATGTCGCTTCTCGACCTCGGCGATGGCACCTCGCTTGGGTACACCGAGACGCACCAGCGTGGATACCTGGAGAACGACCGGGCAATCGTGTCCGCCTGGGCAAGGGAATACGATTTGCTCCAGGTGGAAGCGCTGTCGCAGGCGGCATCGCTCAAAATGATCAGTAAGGCGCGAAGGGACTTTTCGGTATGAGCGGGAACGTTGACCTGACGGGTGCCTCCTGGAGCAAGAGCAGCTACAGCGGCAATGGCGGGCAGTGTGTCGAGGTGGCTTCCGGCTTCCCCGGCGTGATGCCCGTTCGTGACTCGAAGGACCCCCAGGGCCCGGCTCTGGTCTTCCCGGCCGGGGCCTGGGAGTCGTTCGTCGCCGCTGTCCGCGGTGGCGAGTTCGGCGAGGTCTGACGTCGGCCTGACGCCCGGCTGGGGTTCCCCAGCCGGGCGTTTTGCGTTCCTGGGGGAGGGCAGGCAAGGGCCATGAGTGCTCTGGAAGTTGACCTGGCCGGCGCCGTGTGGCGCAAGAGCTCGCACAGCAACAACGGTGGCAACTGCGTCGAGGTGGACGACGCGCGCCCGGGTAGGGTCCGCGACTCCAAGGACCCGAACGGGCCGATCCTTGCCTTCCCCGCCGAGGCCTGGGTGTCCTTCGTCACCGCCGTCCGCAGCGGTGAGTTCGGCGAGGTCTGAGGTCAGGGTCAGCCGGTGCAGGTCGCGGCGTCTACCAGTTTCTCGAAGGCCTTCCGGGTGGGCAGCGGGGTCGAGAGGCCACTGCCGTTCATCGAGACGGAGAGCTGACGGCGCAGGTCGGGGCTGGTGTACAGGAAGGTGCTGAAGCCCGGGATGCCGCCCGTGTGGCCCCAGAGCTCACCGCAGTCGGTGGTGGTCCGCTCCAGGCCCAGGCCGTACCCGCCCTGGCTCTGCGGGGTGACCGTCATCATCTCGGCGAGCTGCGGCCGGGGCAGCAGCCGTCCGCCGAGCAGGGCGGTGATGAAGGTGTTGAGGTCGGCGGTGGTGGAGATCCCGGCGCCGGACGCCCCCGCCATGCTCGGGTCCAGGTCGGTGACGTCCACGCGGCCGGTGGGCAGGTCGAAGTAGCCGTGCGCGTGCGGGCCGGGGACGGCCGTCTCGTGGTCGGGCATGGACGTGCCGGTCAGGCCCAGCGGGCGGATGATGCGACGCTCCACCTCCTGCTGCCAGGTGCGGCCGGTGGTCCGCTCGATGATCTGTCCGGCCAGGATGTAGTCGGTGTTGGAGTAGTGGTAGCCCTGGCCGGGCGGGAAGTACGCCGGGTGGTTGTTGGCCAGGGCGATGAGCTGCTGTGGTGTCCAGCGGGTGTAGCGGCCGGACTCCAGCCATCGTTCGAGGGAACCGGGCGCCGTGGGGTCGAAGGCGTGGTCCTCGGTGTAGTCGAACAGCCCGCTGGTGTGGTTGAGCAGCTGGCGCAGGGTGATGTCCGCGCCGTTCGGCACCGCGCCCGGCAGCAGCCGCTCCACCGGGTCGTCCAGGCCCAGCCGTCCCTCGGCGACCAGTTGGAGGACGACGGTGGAGACGAAGGTCTTGGTCACGCTGCCGATCCGGAACCGGCCGGTCGCCGAGGCGGGGGCGCCGGTCGCGTAGTCGGCGGTACCGGCGGCGCCCTTCCACCGGGTGCGGCCGTACTCGCCGACCCGGGCGAGTGAGGCCGAGGCGCCGCCGGAGTCGACGATGGCCTGCACCGCGGCGTCCAGGGCCCTGGGGTCGACGCCCGTGCGCGGCCCCCGGCCGGCGGCGTCCTGCGCCGGGTCCTGGGCGGCGGTCACGGTCACCACTCCGACCGGCCCCGCTGTGCCGAGGGCGCCGGCCGCCGGGGCCGTCACCCCGACCAGGCCCGCGCCCGCCAGCGCGAGCGCCACCAGGCGCGCGGCCGGGCGGCCGCGCCGGCGCCCCGTGCGCCCGCGACCGCCCGGACCCGCTCCGCCCCTGTGTTCCGCCATGCCCGTCCGCCTTCCCGTGTCCGTACCGAAGGTTGAATGCAACACCCATGTGAATTACGGCAATTGACACCTTGACAGTTGACGGATGCCGGGTCGTCAGCCCACGGTCCAGGCCGGCTCCGACCCTGGACCTACCTTCGAACGATGGGTCGCTCCCCCTCAGGGATGGGCCACCCCCTAGGGTCGGTCAGGGGCGCCCCTGCCCGCAGGGGCCGTCAGCCGACCGGGGCCTCGACCCGCAGCCGATCTGCCCTCAAGGGGTTCGGCGGGTCCCCGGCCGGGCGTTTTGCGTTCCTGGGGGAGGGCAGGCAAGGGCCATGAGCGTTCTCGAACCTGATCTGGCCGGCGCCGTGTGGCGCAAGAGCTCGCACAGCAACAACGGTGGCACCTGCGTCGAGGTGGACGACGCGCACCCGGGCAGGGTCCGGGACTCCAAGGACCCGAACGGGCCGATCCTCGCCTTCCCCGTCGAGGCCTGGGCGTCCTTCGTCGTCGCCGTCCGCGGCGGCGAGTTCGGCGACGTCTGACCTCACGCCCCGACGGAGGTCCTGACCTCACGCCCCGACGGAGGTCCTGGCGGGTGGCCCGGGAGCGGAACCGTTCCCGGGCCACCCGCCGTTCACGCAGCTCCGCTTCTTCTCCGTGGGCGTGAAACTGAGACACATGACATGTCACACCCCATTGATGGGTGTGATGCTCCTGTGAGACGGTGCGTCACGCACTCCGGATGCCTCCACACTTTCCCCCCTTCCGTGGTGCATCCATGTGCGTTTCCCCCACGAAGGAATGACGATGCGTCCCCTCTCACGCATGCCCAGGCTGCTGGCCGCAGTCGCCGCGGCAGGCACCGTCCTGCTCGGCATATCCGCCGGACCGAGCCAGGCCGCCCCCGCCCCCGCCTCCTCCCAGGCCGCCCCCACCTCGGCCGCTTCGAGCCCGGACCGAACCCAGGGCGGCCCGTCGGCGGTGACCGGCAGCGCCACCACGGACTCCGAGAGCCCCGCCGCACCCCAGACCCGTCGGCTCACCGCCGCCGAGCTGCCGCCGACCGCCCCGCCCAGCCAACCGGATTCCCCCGACACGGCCGCGCTCGCGCCCCGCACCCTGGCGGCGCCGGCCGCCGCCGCGTCCTGCAACCCGTCCGACTTCAGCAGCCGGACCGGAGCGGCCCTGGTCTCCGCCCTCACGGCCTCGACGCCCGAGTGCGTCGCCAAGCTCTTCTACACCGGCGGCAGCGCGAACGCTCCCGCGCTGTTCCGGCAGAGCCAGATGGCCATCGTCGCCGACGCCTTCCGCACCGCCGCCGCCACCTATCCGGGCGACAACTCCACCGGTGTCTGGCAGCTGGTCCTGTTCCTGCGCGCCGGCTACTACGTGCAGTCCAACGACCCGGCGCACGTGCCCGCCTTCGACGCCTCGCTGACCGCCGCCGTGACGCGCGGCATCGACGCCTTCGTGGCCGGCCCGCACTTCGCGGACGTCACGGCCGCCCACGCCAAGGTCGCGGCCGACGTCATCATCCTCACCGACAGCGCCGACGTGCAGGGCCGCTACCTCACCACCTACCGGCAGGTGCTGAACGGCTACAACAGCTCGTACGACACCTCCAGGGACCTGCTCAACCTGGTCAACAGCGTCTTCACCCCGCTGGACCGGGGCCACCAGAACCCCGCGTACGCCGCCGCCGTCACCGCGGACCCGGGCATCCTCGACACCCTCGACGCCTTCACCCGCAACCACCTCGACCTGCTGGGCACCGACCGCGGGTACCTGGAGGGCAACGCCGGCGTCGAACTGTCCCGCTACGTCGCGTACCCGGCCCTCCAGGCCAAGGTCCGCCCGCTGGTCAAGGGCCTGCTCGACGCCTCCTCGATGACCGGCCCGACCTCCCGGCTGTGGGTCGGCGCCGCCAACGTGGCCGACTACTACGACCGGGGCCAGTGCTCCTACTACGGCGTCTGCGACCTGAAGCAGCGCCTGGCCACGGCCGTGCTGCCGATGCGGCAGACCTGCAACCCCACCCTGACCGTCCTCGCCCAGGACCTCACCGCGGCCGAACTCGCCGCCGTCTGCGCCGACCTCAAGGGCGAGGACGCGTACTTCCACAGCCTCGTCCGCGACAACGGCCCCATCCCCGGCCAGTACGAGTCCTCCGTGCAGGTCGTGGTGTTCGCCAGCCAGGCCGACTACCAGACCTACGCCGGCGCGATGTACGGCGCCGCCACCAACAACGGCGGCATCACCCTGACCGGGATCCCGACCGACCCGGCCAACCAGCCCGTCTCGATCATGTACCGGCACCCGAACGACAACGGCTTCACCGCCCGGATCTGGAACCTCAACCACGAGTACGCCCACGTCCTGGACGCCCGCTACGACATGAAGGGCGGCTTCGACCAGCAGGTCAGCGTCCCCGACCTGTGGTGGATCGAGGGCTTCGCCGAGTACGTCTCCTACACCTACCGAGGCGTCACCGACACCAACGCCGTCGCCCAGGCGCCCAAGCACACCTACGCGCTGAGCACCCTGTTCCAGAGCACCTACCTGAACAGCGACGTCGTCCGCACCTACCACTGGGGCTACCTGGGCGCCCGCTACGTGATCGAGCGGTTCCCCGGCGTGGTCCAGACGATGCTCTACTACTTCCGCACCGGCGACTACGCCCGCGGCTACGCCTACTACAACTCCATCGGCACCGCCTACGACGCGAGCTTCACCAGCTGGCTCGACACCTGCGCCACCGACACCTGCCTGGCCCCGGGCACCCCGAAGGCCGCCTTCGACGCCACCGTGCGGGACCTGAACGTCCAGCTGACCGACCGCTCCACCGAGACCGACGGCAAGGGCAGCATCACCGCCTGGGCCTGGAACTTCGGCGACGGCACCACCGGCACCGCGGCCTCCCCGGCGAAGTCCTACCGCACGCCCGGCACCTACACCGTCACCCTCACCGTCACCGACAGCAACGGCAAGAGCGCCACCGCCACCAAGGCCGTCACCGTCACCGCCCCCGCCGCCCCCGCGGCCTGCACCGACCCCGACGCTCGGAAGATGGACTACAACTGCTTCCGCACCGACCGCGCCGCCGCGGCCGGCAGCCTGGACCAGATGTACATCTACATGCCGGCGGGCACCACCACCCTGACCGTCTCCACCACCGGCGGCAGCGGCACCGCCTACCTGTACTACAGCCCCGACGCCTGGGCCTCCAGCACCTCCTACGCCGCCTCCTCCACCAACAGCGGCACGACCCAGACGCTGACCGTCACCAACACCACGGCCGGCTACCGCTACATCAGCCTCTACGGAAAGACCGCCTTCAGCGGAGTCACCGTCACCACCCGGTACTGACCTACGCGTTGGAACCCGGCGCCTCCGGCCCCCGCATGCCACGGCATGCGGGGGCCGGGGCGTTCACCGGACTTCACCCCGAACCCGACTTGGGCCGTCGGTGCCGGTCGCACAGGCAGTCGGATGACCGATGCCTCCTCAGTGCCCCCGCCGCCACCGTGGTGTCGCTCCGCAAGCGATGTGCCGGAGCACCCCCCTGGGCATGCAGAGACACAGAGGAGATCAGGATGAACCTGCGGCGAACGGCGATGCGGCTCGCGATGGGTGCCGCCACGGTGGCCGGGGTGCTCGCCGCCACGACGACGAGCGCGAGCGCCGACGTCCTCACCACGATCCGGACCGGCGCCGGCAAGTGCCCCGCCAACTGGGTGTGCCTGTGGAGCGAGAACAACTTCATCGTGGGGAACCCGAAGGGCGGGGTCGACTACGGGGCCATCGGCGCGAACCAGAACATCCCGGACATGGGGGTCATCGGTACTGCTGACCCGACCGGCCACCGCACGTACCCGAAGCGCAGGCCCGGACCGTACCCCCGCGGTCCGGGCCTGCCGCCTGTTCCTTCTCACCTGCTGCCCACTGTCCATGACGGCCCGTCCGGACTGTCGAGCCACACCCGCTGTCCGGTCCCCGTGACGGTGATGCCGTACCGGTCGCGGGCCGGCCGGTCGTGGGCCCGGTAGGCGCGGTGCGCCGATTCGAGTTCGGACCACAGCGGGCGTGGGCCGGCCTCGGTCACGGTGCCGTCCGGCCGCAGTTCGGCGATCGAGCCGTCCGACGTCCACACCCGGGCGCCGGCCGGCGTCCCGTCGTCGCCGAGGTCGTACTGCCAGCCGAGCGGCGGCATGGCGATGCTGACCAGGAAGCGGAAGTCCTCGTCCACCAGGGCGTCGGCGCCGATGGCGGACGGCCGACGGTCGCCGTCGGAGAGCTGCGGCCGACGGACGACCCCGCTGTCTCCGGCCGCCCGCAGGGGCATGAAGTAGGCAGGAGTGGTGAGGAACCGCCCGCCGGCCTCGGCTTCGCCGGTCCGGTGGAGGCGCGCGATGCCGTATCCGACGGGCGCGACGATCACTCCGCCGGGGGCGAGTTCGGGCAGCCACGCGAGCGGGATGCGGGCGAGCCCGCACGTGGCGATGATCGCGCCATAGCGGCGCGGTTGCGATCGCCCCGGCTCGGCGGGCAGGTGGGCGGCGGCGCCGTCGCCGGTGATCACGGTCGGCCGGTAGCCGGCGCGGCCGAGGCGGCGCCGTGCCGTCTCGGTGATGTCCTGGTCGACGTCGACGGTCACCACCTGGTCGTCGCCGTAGCGATGGGAGAGCAGCGCGGCGTTGTAGCCGGCTCCCGTGCCGATCTCCTTCACCCGGACGTCCGCCCGCTCGCCGAGCGCTTCGAGCATCACCGCCATCAGGGACGGCTGGCTGGACGACGACGCGGCGTTCCCGTCGATCAGGTGGGTGACCAGCGCCCGGTTCGCGTACACGGCCTTCAGCCACTCGGCAGCGTGTCCGGGGTCGTCACCGCCGACCCGCTGCTGACTCCCGTCGGCGCCCTGCCGGTAGAAGTACGGCACGAACAGGTGCCTGGGTACGTCCCGGAACGCGCGCTGCCAGCCCGGATCGGTCAGGGAACCGTCGGCGGTGAGGGCGTCGACCATGGCGTGGCGCAGGCTCTCGGCGGTCGGCTCGGCGGTGTCGGTCACGTGGTGCCCTTCTGGAGGAGATCGGCGATCGCTTTGGCCCCGCTGTCCGTTCTCGGTGTGGACGATCCCGCCGAGCACCTTCGTGACGACCCGGCCGCCGCACCGCCCGGCGAACTCGCGCACCGCCCCGGGGGAGTTGGTGATCAGCGTTGCGGGCACGGGCAGCCGGGCCCCGGCAGCGGCGGCCAGTTGTGCGGGCTTCGTGCAGTCGGCGTTGCGCTCGGGGCGGTTGACCCACAGCACGCCGGGCAGCGAGCCGAGTACGCCGGCGAACGCTCGCTTGGCCTGTGACGCGGCGAACCCCTGCTCGGGGCCGGACATGCCGTCGGCGAACCGGAAGGTGGTGGGCTTGCGCCACCACACGGACGCGAGTTCGGACAGGTCGACGCCCCGCAGGGCGCCGTCCAGGGTGCCGCTCCACTGACCGTCCGGCCCCAGCTCGGCCGTCATGGTCATGCGCTGCGGTCATCCTGGGTCCCTCCGGGTGCACGGCCGTACCCGGAAGGTACCCGCCGTGCCCGGTGCGACGGGCCACGGTCCGGCGGCTCATAGCGGCCCGCTGGCCGCCGGGTCGCCGCAGGCTGTCCGGTTACCGCCGTCCGCGCCCGGCCGCCCGGTGCGTGGATGAACCGACGGGCCCGGACCGCACGTTGTGGCGGTCCGGGCCCGTCGGTGGACTCGGCGGGGCGTCAGGAGCCGGCGGTGGCCGCCTCCAGGGTCGTCGCCATCACCGGGCTGGTGAAGGTGTTCGTGGCGTCGCCCGTGGCGGGGTGGTAGGAGCCCCACTTGAGGTAGTTGCGGTCGCCGTCCCAGGTGGTGCCCTTGAAGGTGCCCGAGCCGGTGGTGAAGGTCTGCTTGACCCCGTCGAACCAGAAGTCGATGGTGCCGTCCGTGCGGCCCAGGTGGATCTTCAGCGCGTACGAGTGCCAGGTGTTGTTGGCCGTCTGCGCGGTCCACAGCGAGTGCGCCACGTGGGCGGTGTCCCACTCCTGGAGGCGGACGCGGCCGTTGACGATGTCGATCTCGATCGGGTGGTTGGCCGTGTCGGTGCTCGGCGAGCACTTCAGCTGGAAGACGTACCGGCTCTCGGTGTCCTTGATGTCCACCTTGGACGACCAGCCCAGGTAGAAGGTGTCGCCCTCCTTCAGGTCGGGGCTGAGCGTCTCGCAGCGCTCCTCCCCGGCGGCCTGGAAGGCCCGCCACACGTTGCCCTTGGTCGCGTCCTTGACGACGCCGAAGTTGCCGGCCGCGCACTGGACGGCCTTGAAGGAGGACGGGCCGGTACTGGTGCTCGGCGTCCAGATGACCTGGCCGGCCGCGCTGGAGGGCGTCACTCCGGCGCAGGTGATCGCGAGGGTGCCGAGGGCGACGGCCGCGGTGGCGGCCTTGCGGCGGTGGTTCAGACGGGACATGCCTCTCCAAGGTGGATGAGTGGCCGGTGCGGACGGGCAGTGATTCGACCACCGGGCCGGCCCGTCCGGCCAGACGAAACGGCTGGCGGAAGATCCTTTTCGGACACTTCCGCCGGCCGTTCCACCCCGCGCTTGTCGGTTACGCGCCGGGCCGGCTCTGCTCGTCGTACGAGGAGGTGCCCTCGTCCAGCAGCGGCTCCTGCGCCTTGAGGTGCGCCGGGGCCAGCGCCCGCAGCACGTGGTAGCCGGTGATGACGACCAGCGTGCCGAGCGCGATGCCGCTGAGGCTGAAGGTGTCGGTGAACTTCAGCGTCACGTTGCCGATGCCGATGATGATGCCCGCCGCGGCCGGCACCAGGTTCAGCGGGTTGCGCAGGTCCACCTGGGCCCTGGTCCAGATCTGCGCGCCGAGCAGGCCGATCATGCCGTACAGGATGACGGTGATGCCGCCGAGCACCCCGCCCGGGATCGCGGCCACGATGGCGCCGAACTTCGGGCACAGGCCGAACAGCAGCGCGAAGCCGGCCGCGCACCAGTAGGCGGCCGTCGAGTAGACCCGGGTGGCGGCCATGACGCCGATGTTCTCCGAGTACGTGGTGTTCGGCGGGCCGCCGACCGCGGTGGAGAGCATGGAGCCGATGCCGTCCGCGGAGATCGCGGTGCCCAGCTTGTCGTCCAGGTTCGTGCCGGTCATCTCGCCGACCGCCTTGACGTGCCCGGCGTTCTCCGCGACCAGCGCGATCACCACGGGCAGCGCCACCAGGATCGCCGACCACTGGAAGGACGGGCCGTGGAACGTCGGCAGGCCGATCCAGTCCGCCTTGCCGACGCCCGACAGGTCCAGGCGCCAGTGGTCGGTCATCTGCCCGGCGCCGTTCACCGAGTGGATCTTCCCGAAGACCTGGTCGAACAGCCAGGAGATCCCGTAGCCGAACAGCAGCCCCAGGAAGATCGCCACCCGCGACCAGAAGCCGCGCAGGCACACCACGGCCAGACCGGTGAACAGCATCACCAGCAGCGCCGTCCACTGGTCCTGCGGCCAGTACACCGAGGCGGTCACCGGGGCGAGGTTGAAGCCGATCAGCATGACCACCGCGCCGGTGACGATCGGCGGCATCGCGGCGTGGATGATGCGCGCCCCGAACTTCTGGACAGCCACACCCACCAGGAACAGCGCCACGCCCACCACGAACACCGCGCCGGTCACCGTCGCGCTGGTGCCGCCCTGCGCCCGGATCACCGCGGCCACGCCCACGAAGGACAGCGAGCAGCCCAGGTAGCTGGGCACCCGGCCCTTGGTGGCCAGCAGGAAGATCACGGTCGCCACGCCGGACATCATGATCGCGAGGTTCGGGTCGAGCCCCATCAGCACGGGCGCCACGAAGCTCGCCCCGAACATCGCCACCACGTGCTGGGCGCCGAGCCCTACCGTGCGGGGCCAGGAGAGCCGTTCGTCGGGACGGACCACCGCCCCCGGTGCGGGCGTGCGCCCGTCACCGTGCAGCTTCCAGCGCACGCCGAGATCCATGGTGAGGTTTCGCTTTCTCTGTACTTCCGGGGAACTGTCCGCACCATTGTCGTGGCCGCCGGGTGTCCCGGCGATCACACGCACCCGCGTGAGCTGCGGAGACGTGTGGGTGAGGCCTGACGGGCCCGGTGCTTCGGGGGATCTTACGGCCACCGCCCCCGCGCCACGGATCCGGCCGGGGCCGAGTACCGGTCGGGCCCCACCCCGGACGCCCCTTCCGCCGCCCGGCTCAGCCCGTGTTCACCGCCGCCCGTTCCCCACGTCCCATCCACGCGTTCCAGGGCTCCGGCATTCCCCCAGCTCAGAGCCCGTCCCGGTGTCCCAGCGTCCCTGATCGGCCGTAGACCGTGGCGCCCGGGACGGATCACCGCGCAAGCTCCGGTCAAGCGTCGGCGCCGGAAGCAACCCCACGCTGCCCGCCAAGGGTCTCCACATCGACGACTCGCTCAAGGTCACCTACTGGCAGCAGTCCATGGACGACGCCGTCACCTGGTAGTTCCCGGACGCGGCGGGGCCCGGCCCGGTCCCCGCCGCCCGCGGGCCGGGGGCGACGCTCCGCGATCGAAAGATCGCCTGCCGTCATATGATTGTCATATACATCTAAGGAGGGTGCGTGGAGTTCCGACTGCTGGGCTCGGTGGCCGTGGTGGCCGAGGACGGCCGGGAGCTTCCGGCCGGATCGGCCAAACGCCGCAGCCTGCTGGCCATGCTGCTGCTGAACCCCGGAGCACCGGTCACCGTCGAACGGCTCACCGAGGCCCTCTGGGCGGACGAGGCGCCGCCCCGGCACTCGCGCACCGTCATCCACAACCACGTCTCCGGACTGCGCGCCCTGCTCACCGCCCACGACGCCCCCGCCGCCGGCATCGAACTCGTCACCGACAACAGCGCCTACCTGCTGCGGACACCCGACCACGCGGTGGACACCGTACGGTTCGAACAGCTGGTGGCCCGCGCCCGCAGCCTGGACGACGCCGGCCGGGCCGCCGCCGCCCTGCGCGAGGCACTCGCCCTGTGGCGGGGCCCCGCCCTCACCGGCACCACCCCCGGCCTGCCGCTGCAGTGCGCCGCCCAGACCCTGGAGGAGCTGCGGCTGGCCGCCGTCGAGGAACTCGCCCGCGCCCACGGCCGGCTCGGCGACCACGGCGCCGCCGCGCACCTGCTGCACACCGAGGCCACCGCCCACCCGCTGCGCGAACCGCTGGTCGCCGAACTCATGCACGCGCTCGGCCGCGCGGGGCGCCGCTCGGAGGCCCAGGACTGGTTCCACCGCACCCGCCGCGCCCTGGCCGAGGAACTCGGCATGGACCCCGGACCCGCACTCACCGACGCCTACGACCGGCTGCTGCGCACCGACGCCCCGCCGAGCCCGCCCGTACCGGCCCCCACCGCCGGCGGACCGGCCCCCGAAGCCGCCCCCGCCCCCGTCACCGTCCCGGTCCAGGTCCCGGTTCCCGTGCTCATCCCCGTCCCCGAGCCCACGCCCGCCCCCGCGCCCTGGCCCTTCCCCCGCCGCCCGCGCGGCTTCGCCGGCCGGGAGGACGAACTGGCCGCCCTCGACCGGGCCACCGCCGCCCCCGGCGCCGTCGCCGTGCTCACCGGCGGCGCCGGCGTCGGCAAGACCGCCCTCGCCCTGTACTGGGCGCACCACCGCCACCGGGACTTCCCCGACGGCCGGGTCTTCGTCGACCTGTGCGGCCACAGCACGCTGCCGGAGCGCGACACCGCCGCCGTGCTGCGCGAACTGCTGCTCGCCCTCGGCCTGCCCGCCGAACGGATGCCCGCCACCCCCGAGGCGATGGCCGCCCGCTACCGGGAGCTGACGGCCACCCGCCGGATGCTCATCGTCCTGGACAACGCCCGCCGCTCCGAGCAGGTCCGCCCGCTGCTGCCCGACGGCGACGACTGCGTCACCCTGGTCACCAGCCGCGACCGGCTCGGCGGCCTGGTCGCCTCCGACGCCGCCCGCCCGGTGCCGCTGGCCGAACTGTCCTCGCCCCAGGCCGTCTCCCTGCTCGCCGCGACCCTCGGCCCCGACCCGGTCGCCGCCGAACCCGAGGCCGCCGCCCGGCTGGCCGGCCTGTGCGACGGCCTGCCGCTGGCCCTGCGGCTGGCCGCCGCCCGCCTCGCCACCGGCCCGGCCCGCACCCTGGCCGCCCTGGCCGACGAACTCGCCGACGAGCAGGACCGCCTGGACCTCCTGGACGTCGAGGACACCAGCGTCGCCGCCGCCCTCGCCCTGACCGTCCAGCACCTGAGCGACCCCGCCCGCCGGATGTTCCGCCGCCTGGGCGCCCACACCGGCACCACCCTCGACAGCCGCACCGCCGCCGCCCTGGCAGGCTGCCGCCCCGAGGAGGCCGCCGACGCCCTGGCCCAACTGGCCACCGCCCACCTGATCGTCCAGATCGGCCGGGACGCCTACGCCCTGCACGACCTCGTCCGCCTCTACGCCCGCAGCCTGCCCGGCGACACCGACGCCCAGGTGCTGCCCCGCCTGCTCGACCACCTGCACAACACCCTGCTCACCGCCTGCGCCGCCGCCGAACCCGGCAGCGAACCCTGCTGCACCCTGCCGCCCGGCACCCGCCGCCCCGCCGAGGTCCGCCCCTTCCCCGACCGGGCGAGCGCGCTCGCCTGGTACGCCGCCGAACGCGACACCCTGCGCGGGGCGGTCGAGGCGGCGGTCGCCGCCGGACTGCACGACCGGGCCTGGCGCCTGGTGCTGCTCCAGTGGCCGCTGATCGTCTGGCAGGTCCGGGACGGCTGGGTGCCGTTGCTCGAACACGGCCTGGCCGCCGCCGAGGCCGACCGCGACCCCGGCGCCCAGTCCCGCGCCCGGGCCCTGCTGGGCTGGGTGCTGCTGGAGGAGGGCCGCCCCGGGCAGGCCCTCCTCCACCTGGACCGCGCCCCCGACCTCGCCGCCCGGGCCGGCGACGGCACCGCCCAGGCCGTCGCCCTGGTCAACCTCGCCGTCGCCCTCGCCCGCCACGGCGACACGGCCGGCCGGGCCAGGGTGGGCGGCCTGCTGCTGGAGGCCCTGTCCCTGGCCGAACGGGCCGACCGCGCCGACCTGGTGGCCCTCGCCCGCCAGCACCTGGCGGGCCAGTGCCTGGCCAACGGCGCCGCCGAGGAGGCCGCCCACCACGCCGCCCGCGGCCTGGCCGTCGCCGAACCGCCCTTCCCGGCCGCCCGCCGGGTGGTCCTGCAGACCCTCTACGGCCGCGCCCTGGCCGCCATCGGCCACCCGGAGCAGGCCGCCCGCCACCTCGGCGCCGCGCTGCGCGAGGCCCGCGCCCACCAGTACGGGGAGGGCGAGGCGCAGGCCGAGGCGGCCCTGCGCGCCCTGCCGGCCGGCACCGCCACCACCACCCTCGCCATGGCGGCCGCCGCCGTCGGCGCGCAGCACTGACGGGCCGACCCACAGGGAAGGATGGACACGTCGGGCCGAGCCCGGGCAGTGGGCGAAGCCGGCACACCACCCGCCCGAGGGGGCCGCGCGATGACCAAGCCGCAGGAGCCGAACCGGTCCGAAACGCTGGAACTGTACCTGCTCGCCGTGGAGATGGCCGACCGGATCTCCGCCCGCCGGGGCAGCGCCAACACCTTCTTCCTGTCCGTGCAGACCGCGCTGGTCACCCTGATCGGCTTCGGCATACCGAAGTTGTCGGAGTCCCCGTGGTGGGTGGCGACGGCCGTCGCGCTGGCCGGCATCACCCTCTCCGGCGCCTGGTGGATGCAGCTGCGCAGCTACCGGGACCTCAACGGCGCCAAGTTCCGGGTCATCAACACCCTGGAGGAGAAGCTGCCCGCGCGGATCTACACCGAGGAGTGGGACGTCCTTCGGAACAGCGCCGCGACCGGCCGGCGCCACCGGCACTACACCGAACTCGGCACCACCGAACGGCTCGTACCCGTGATATTCGCCCTGGCCCACCTGATCCTGCTCACCGGCACGCTCGTCACCGGCACACTGGCCGTATGAGCCACCTCGACCCCATCGCCGACCTGATCCGCTCCTGCCTGCCCACCGAGGCCAGACCACCCGCGGGCTCCGACGACCTCTTCCGCATCTACGCCGTGCTGCTCCAGGCCAAGGGCGAGCAGGTCACCGACGAGGACGTCCACAACGCCTGGACGGCCTGGACCCAGACCACCGACGACAACCACCGCGCCCTGGTGCCCTTCGACGACCTCGACGCCCCCACCCGCGCCCTCGACGCCCCGTACACCCTCGCCATCCGCACCGCCGCCCGCCGGCTCCACCACCCCACCGCTCCCTAGGAGTCGGGTCCTCTCCGCAGCGGCACCTCCGCCCACGACCCGGCCGGACCGGGCCGCGTCCTTCCCCGGGCCGGCGACCGGCCCGGCCCGAACGCCCGCCCGGGATTCACCAAACCTCCACGCGCAGCCACTGCATCGATCGGCCGAGGCGGGGTAACCGGGGCGTTCGACCGTGCCGACACGAGGAAGGACTCCGATGGTCACGACCACTGGTGAACTGACCGCCTCCGCCGCTTCGCCGACGAAGGACCCCTCCCGCACGGCCGCCCCCGCCGCCGCGCCGGCGCTGCGCGACCTGCTGCCACCGGAACTCGCCGCGGCCGGGGACCCGCGGGAGGTCCCGCCCGCCGACGCCCGCGAACTCACCCGGGTGCTGCTGCGCCGCCTCGCCGTCCTGGAGGAGGGCACCCGCGAGTACTCGTACGTGCGGGCCACCCTGGTGGAGATGAACCTGTCCCTGGTCCGGTTCGCGATCCGCCGCTTCAACGCCCACCGCGAGCCGCAGGAGGACCTGCTGCAGGTCGGCGCCGTCGGCCTGATCAAGGCCATCGACCGCTTCGACGCCGAACTCGGCGTCGAGTTCACCACCTTCGCCCTGCCCACCGTGCTCGGCGAGATCCGCCGGCACTTCCGCGACACCACCTGGGCCGTCCACGTGCCCCGCCGCCTCCAGGAGCTGCGCATCGTCCTGGCCAAGGCCCAGGAGCGCCTGGCGCAGGAACTGGACCGGGCCCCCACGGTGGCCGAACTCGCCAACCACCTCCAGCTCGCCGAGGACGAGGTGATCGAGGGCCTGACCGCCGCGAACGGGCACACCGCCGGCTCCCTGGACACCGGCGCCGAGGACGACGACCGCCCCGGCAGCCTGGGCGAGCGCATCGGCGAGGAGGACCCGGACCTCTCCCGGGTCGAGGACCTCGTCGCGCTCAAGCCACTGGTCGGCGCCCTGTCGGAACGCGAGCGGCTGATCCTGTCGATGCGCTTCTGCGAGGACCTGACGCAGTCGCAGATCGGCGCCCGCCTCGGGCTGTCCCAGATGCACGTCTCCCGCCTCCTCGCCCGCACCCTGCGGCGCCTGCGCGAGGGACTGGAGGAGGACTGAGCCACCGTACCGGCGCCGACCCCCCGCTTGGCCGCGGGACGGTGGCTACGTAAGGTCGGAGGGCACGGACATGGAGGGGACGACGATGATGCCATCCGACGACGGCCGGCGGGACCTCGCGCCGGCGGCCTCCCCGTACCGCGCCGAGCTGGCGGTACGCACCCGCCCCGCGGCCGCCGGCGCGGTGGTCTGCGCCCTGGCCGGCGACCTCGACATCGAGACGCTCGCCCCCGCCGCCGACATCCTCACCGCCCTGGTCGCGCAGCGGCCCGGCGCCGTGGTGATCGACCTCGCCGAGGTCGGCTTCTGTGACTCCTCCGGCCTGAACCTCCTGCTCAAGACCCGCCTCGCGGCGGGGGAGGAGGGCGTGGACCTGCACCTGGCCGCGGTGCCGCCCACCGTGATGCGGGTCCTCGAACTGACCGGCACCCGCGCGGTGTTCTCCATCCACGCCTCGGCCGAGGAGGCCCTGGCGGCCTGAGCCGGTCCACGTTCCGCGGGACGCGGCGTCCCGGCGTGCCGCGCCGCGGGGACCGCGCACCCCGCGCCGGCGCAGGCATAATCCCGAAAGCGCCGGGAAACCGACCATGCGAACCGCCGTCGATCCGAAAGGGCGCCCTCACATGACGATGAGCCGGGGAACCCTGGACGGCGACGCGCACCGGTCCGGCCCGGCGCTGCCGCCCGGCGGCCAGCGCAGACGGCTGTCCCTGGCCGGCCTCCCCAAGCCCGTCGCCCGGGCCCGCGCCTTCACCGCCGAGGCCGTCGGCGACTGGTACGCCCCCGCAGGCGCGCCCGGCACCCACGAGGGCGTCGGCGCGGACGTCGTGCTGCTGGTCGCCGAGCTGGTGGCCAACGCCATGCTGCACGGCGGCGGCCCGCTGGAGCTGGTCCTGGACGCCACCGGGCAGCGCCTGCGGGTGGAGGTCAGCGACCGCAGCCCGGCCCTGCCCGCGCTGCGCCTGCCGCACGAGCCGGCCCTGCCCGGCGGCCACGGCCTGTTCATCGTGGAACGCACCGCCGACCGCTGGGGCGCCGAGCCGCACGGCCAGGGCAAGGCGATCTGGGCCGAGTTCGACGCCCACCGGCTGACCCGCGGCTGAACCGCGGCCCGCGCCGGCCCTCACGCCGACCGGCCGCCGCCGTCCTTCCCGCCGCCGTCCTTCCCGCCGCCGTCCTTCCCGCCGCCGTCCTTCCCGCCGTCCCCCTCCCGTTCCTCCGGCTCGTCGCGCTCCTGCGGTTCCTCGGCCGGTGACGGCTCGTCGTGGAAGAACACGTCGACCCGCTGCTCGGGCCGGCGCTCCTCCTGCCGGGCGACCGAGGACAGCACCGCCACGTCGGCCTGCGTCAGCGGCGGCTGCAGCAGGCTGCGCGGCCACAGCCGCCGCACGAGCACCACGTTGACCTCGGCCGCGTACACGGTGACCTGCGCGGCCAGGTAGAGCCAGAACAGCAGCCCGATCACCGTCGCGAAGAACCCGTAGACCTGGCTCGCGTGCCGCAGCTCGTGGGCGACCAGCAGCGAGCCGGTCGCCTGCAGGACGGTGAACAGCGGCCCGGCGAGCGCGCAGCCCGGCCACAGCGACCGCAACGGCACCTCGCGCGGGGTGAGCACCCGGAAGCAGGCCAGGCACAGCGCGGCGTTCACCAGCGCCGAGACGACCAGCCCCCCGACCCGGGCGGCCGGCCCGGCCAGCGTGCCGCCGACCAGCGAGGCGGCGGCCGTGCCCAGCACCAGCCCGCCGCCCAGGACCGCGAACAGCAGCATGCTGCGCGCCAGCCGCGGCCAGTAGCCGGGCCGCTTCACCCCCGGCACGTTCCAGACCTCGGCCATGGCGTGCTGCAGCACCTGCGCGATGCCCAGCGCGCCGTACAGCAGCCCGAGCACGCCGACCAGCACCGCCAGGCCGCTGCCCTGCAGCGAGTGGACGTTGTGGCGCAGCTGGTCGCCGATGATCGGGAAGTCGGCGAGCGCGGAGTCCAGCACCGCGTGCTGCGCCCCGGGGTGGCCGTGCAGGACGAAGCCGAGGGCGGTGCTGAGCAGGAGCAGCAGCGGGATCAGGGCGACGAAGCCGTAGTAGGTGATCAGGGCGGACAGCAGCCCGCCCCGGTCGTCGCCGTACTTGCGCACGACGCCGATCACCAGGCCGGGGGCCCGGTGGTGCTGCTGGAAGCGGTCCACGGCCCGCAGGCCCCGCTCGATGGGGTTCACGCCGCGCGTCTGCCCGGGTCCGCGCGGCCCGACACCCCGGCTGCGGCACACGGGTGACGGGGGAGTGCGCGGGGCTCCTGACGACCGGTCCGGGCTTGTTGACGGATCAACTGATTGATCAACTGGCGTCAAGTTGTCTGTACAGCCCGGAGTCGATTGCCGGTCATCGACCCGTCATCGGACACCACGGCTGCGTCCACCTCGGTCTCGTACACATAACGGGTCCGGTCCGAACCGCGCGACCGGCCCCCGTACCGAAGACCCGTACCGAAGACCCGTACCGAAACCCGCCCGTACCGAAGCCCCCGGACCGAAGACCCGCGGTCCGTCAGCAAGGAGCCCCACCCCCATGAGTCCGAAGCCCGAACTGTCGCGCCGCAGCATCTTCGGCGGCGCGGCGGCGGCCGCGGTGCTGTCCGCCCTCCCGATCAGCGTCCGGCAGGCGCTCGCCGCACCGGCCCGGCCCGGACGGCTGGCGGACATCCAGCACGTCGTGGTGTTCATGCAGGAGAACCGCGCCTTCGACCACTACTTCGGCACCCTCGCGGGCGTGCGCGGCTTCGGCGACCGCACCGCGGTGCGCGGCGTCGACGGCCGCTCGGTGTTCCACCAGCCCGACCCCGGCCGCAAGGAGGGCTACCTGCTGCCCTTCGCGATGAACGCCGCCCACACCAACGCCTACCAGCAGGGCGCCCCGTCCTTCGGCTACGGCGACTCCATGAACGCCTGGAACGACGGCCGCGCCGACGGCTCCGTCACCCGCCGCTCCTCCGGCTGGCTCGGCCAGGGCTACTACGAGCCCGCCGACATGCCCTTCTACCACGCCCTCGCCTCGGTGTTCACGGTCTGCGACGCCTACTACGCCTCCGTGCAGTGCAACACCAACACCAACCGCGACCACCTGATGACCGGCACCAGCGGCGGCACCGTCCGCGACACCCCGGTGACCGACAACACCGAGATCCCCGGCGGCTACGAGTGGACCACCTACGCCGAGCGCCTGGAACAGGCCGGCGTCAGCTGGAAGACCTACCAGGCCATCGACAACTTCGACGACAACGCCCTCGCCTGGTTCGCCCCCTTCGTCAAGGCCAAGCCCGGTGAGCCGCTCTACGAGCGCGGCATGCGCGCCGTCGGCGACCCGGCCAAGAAGAACGACCCGTTCGCCATGGGCGACGCCCTGGTCGAGGCCTTCACCGCCGACGTCCAGGCCGACCGCCTCCCGCAGGTCTCCTGGATCGTCGCCCCCGCCGCCCTGTCCGAGCACGCCAACTACGCGCCGCCGAACGGCGAGCACCTCACCTCCCGGCTGCTGTCCGCGCTCGCCGCCAAGCCCGAGGTGTTCCAGAAGACCGTCTTCATCCTCAACTACGACGAGCACGGCGGCTTCTTCGACCACCAGCTGCCGCCCGTCCCGCCGCTGGCCGACGGCCGCGGCAAGTCCAACGTCCCCGTCGACGGCGAGGTCGTCGTCCGCGTCTCCAAGGGCTCCTCCACCTACCACCGGGTCGTCGGCCAGGACGGCAGGTACCGGGTCAAGGCCGCCGACGGCACCCTCACCTGGTCCGACACCCTCCCCGCCGGCGAGACCCTCGTCTCCGGCCCCTACCCGATGGGCCTGGGCGTGCGCGTGCCGATGGTCGTCGTCTCGCCCTGGACCCGCGGCGGCGTCGTCGACTCCACCGTCTACGACCACACCTCCGTGCTGCGCTTCCTCGAACAGCGCTTCGGCGTCCAGGAACCCAACATCAGCGCCTGGCGGCGCGCCGTCTGCGGCGACCTCACCAATGTCTTCGACTTCTCCGGCCGCAACCCCGCCTGGCCGCAGCTGCCCGACACCAGCGGCAACCGCCAGAAGGTCACCGACACCGGCAAGCTCCCCGCCCCCACCGTGCCCAGCCCGCAGACCTTCCCCCGCCAGGAACGCGGCACCCGCTCCTCCCGCCCCGCCCCCTACAACCTGCTCGTCAAGCCCCGCCTCAAGGGCGACGAGCTGACCCTCGACTTCGTCAACCAGGGCCGCCAGGGCGCCGTCTTCGCCGTCTACCCCGCCCCCGGCGAAGCCCCCAAGCACTACACCGTCGCCGCCAGGAGCCGCCTGTCCGACGTCTGGAAGGTCGGCCCCGCCGGCTACGACCTGCGCGTCCACGGCCCCAACGGCGCCCTGTGGCACCTGCGCGGCGACACCGCCTCCGCCTACGAGATCTCCCTGTCCGAGGAGAGCGACGGCAAGGTGCTGGAAGTCGACGTCATCAACCGCTCGCGCACCGCCCGGACCTTCCTCGTCGGCGACCTCGCCTACGGCGACGGCCTGCGCGAGATCCGCGTCGCGGCCGGCGACGACCGCACCGTCAACCTCAAGGTCGGCCCCGAAGGCTGGTACGACGTCGCCGTCGGCGTCCAGGGCGACCTCGGCTTCCGCCGCCGCATCGCCGGCCGCTTCCCCTGGGACGACCGCACCGTCACCGACCCCGCCCTCGGCCTGGCCGACCCGCTCACCGTCGACCTCGCCCTCGGCGCCGCCTCCACCACCATCGACGAACCCGTCCTGCTGCCCGCACGCCCCGCCACGATCACCGCCACCCTCACCGCCACCACCGCCCTCACCCGCCTGGAAGCCCAGCCGCTGCTCCCGCCCGGCTGGAGCGCCACCGCCGTCACCGCCGCACCCGACAAGCTCGCCGCCGGCGCCACCGCCACCGCCGTCTGGCAGGTCACCCCGCCCGCCCAGCTGCCCGCCACCGCCACCCACCGCCTGCTGGTCACCGCCCGCGCCCAGGCCGACGGCCGCCACGCCCTCGCCGACGGCGAACTCGCCGCCCGCCCCGCCCCGGTGATGACCGGCCACCTCCTCGACGAGGACTTCGAATCCCTCGCCGACGCCCTCAAGCCCGAAGCCGGCCTGCTCGGCTGGACCGCCCAGGCCCCCAAGGGCTGGACGGTCGTCAACGCCCCCGCCATGCCCCAGGGCACCACCCGCCTCCAGGGCTGGACCTTCCACACCAAGCGCGAATGGGCCGCCCTCGGCGCCCAGGACCGCGGCAACTTCACCCGCGCCCTCGGCGTCGTCGCCGTCGCCGACCCCGACGACTGGGACGACACCGGCTCCCCCTCCCGCAAGGGCGTCTTCGACTCCACCCTCGCCTCGCCCGCCGTCACCATCCCGGCCGGCACCGACACCCTCCACCTCGCCTTCGACTCCCACTACCGCCAGGAAGCCCCGCAGAAGGCCTCCGTCACCGCCGTCTTCGACAACGGCACCGAGACCCGCCTGCTCACCTACGGCTCCGACCCCACCGGCAACGACAACGCCGGCAAGGACGCGCAGAACACCCGCATCACCCGCAGCTTCGCCGTCCCCGCCGGAGCCCGCACGGTGACCCTCAGGTTCCGCATGTACGACGCCGGCAACAACTGGTACTGGGCCGTCGACCACATCCGCCTCGACACCCGCCCCATCACCGGCTGACACCCCCCGGTCCCACCCGGGCCCGTCCGAGCCTTCGCGCCCGGGCGGGCCCGGCCCCCTCCCGCAGCAGGTACAACTACTGCCACGACCACCAGGGGAGGACACCGAAGATGACCGACACGACGACACCCGCCGGCCGGGCCGCCCGACTCCACGACCACTACCCCAGCCTCGACGAACTCACCGCCACCGCCCACCGGTTGGCCGCCCAGCGGCCCGACCTGTGCCGGGTGCGCACCATCGGCACCTCCCGCGCCGGACGCCCCCTCACCCTGCTCACCGTCGGCCGCGACGCCCCCCACAACCTCCTCGTCGTCGCCGGCGCCCACGCCGACGAGTTCGCCTCCCGCGCCACCGTCACCGACCTCGCCCACCACGCCCTCACCACCCGGCGCCCCGACCTCGCCTGGCACTTCCTGCTCTGCCTCGACCCCGACGGCGCCCACCTCGCCGACGGCAGCCGCACCGCCCGCACCCTGCCCGCCTACTTCGCCCACTACTACCGCCCCGCCGCCGAGGACCAGCCCGAATGGGCCCCCGCCATCGGCGCCGACCTCCCCGAGAGCCGCGCCCTCCTCGACCTCGTCGACGAACTGCGCCCCACCCTCCAGTTCTCCCTCCACAGCACCGACGTCGGCGGCACCTTCCTCCAGGCCACCATCGACCCCGCCCCCCTCGCCCACCCCTTCGCCCGCTCCGCCGCCCACCACGGCATCCCCGTCGAGACCGGCAACTTCGACACCTTCCACCTGCACGAATCAGGACCCGGCGTCTACCTGATGGCCCCCCACCACATCGACCACCAGGAGACCGCCACCGGCATGCTCACCCCCCACCAGGACACCGGCGGCGGCCAGGCCGCCACCTGGTTCGCCCCCCAGCGCCACGGCGGCCAGACCGTCCTCGTCGAAGTCCCCGCCTTCACCAGCGCCCACCTCGGCGACACCCGCCGCGCCGACGCCACCCGCCCGCACCTGCGCACCAGCGCCGACCGCCTGCGCCACCGCGGCACACTCCTCACCGCACTCCTCGACGCCGCCACGCCCCACCTGCGACACCCCGACACCCCGCTGCTGCGCGCCGCCCGCACCCCGCTCACCGCCCTGCACCAACTCGCCGACCGATGGGACCCCGACGTCCACGGACACGACCTCCTGCACACCCCGACGACCCGCGCCCGCCTCGCCGGCATCGACCTCTGGGCCCACCGCGTCCCCGTGCGCGCCGCCGCCCTGCTGCGCCGCGCCGTCCGTCCGGCCGGCGCCCCCGCCGCCCGCGAGGCCGCCCGCCTCGACCACCTCCTGCGGGACTGGTGCGCCCAGTACCAGCAGCGCTTCCAGCCCGTCTGGCTGCCCGTCGCCCGCCAGGCCGCCCACCAGGCCGACACCGTGCGCGCCGCCGTCGCCCTGCGCCACCCGGAGTACTAGGGAGGACCAGGAGCACTACGCGTTCGTGCCCTCGGTGTCGATGTGCGGCAGCACCCGGTCCAGCCACCGCGGCGTCCACCACGCCGCCGCCCCCAGCAGCGTCATCACCGCCGGCACCAGCAGCAGCCGCACCACCGTCGCGTCCACCAGCACGCTCACCGCCAGACCCACCCCCATCATCTTGATCACCACGTTGTCGCCGACGATGAACGCCGCGAACACGCTCACCATGATCAGCGCCGCACAGGTGATCACCCGCGCGGTGATCTCCAGCGCGTGCGCCACCGCGTCGTGGCTGCGCCCGGTGCGCAGCCACGCCTCGTGCACCCGGGAGAGCAACGGGGTGCTGCTCGGCCGCACCGGGCAGGCCCGCCAGCGCCCCCTGCACCGAGGCCTGCACCCCCGCCCGCGCCCAGGCGCCGCAGCGCCGCACGCCCGACGGGCCGTTCGGGGGCCGAGGGGGCTGACGGGGCGGACGGCGGCATGGAAGGCTCCCGGGTCTCCTGCACGGCGGTGCGCCGATCGGCGCAGCGTTCCCGGCGCCGGGCCCCGCCCACCGGTACCGGCGGGTAGTCGCCCCCGCGGCCCCGGGCGGGTGCCCGGGGCCGTTCCCCGGCTCAGCCGCGCTGCCCGGCGGGGGCCGTGGCGGCGGGGGCGGCGAAGCGGGGCAGGACCTCCTCGGCGAGCTCCTGCAGCAGCTCGTCCACGGGGCGGTCGTTGGGGCGCAGGTTGAAGGAGACGTGGGCGACGCCGAGCTCGGACATCAGCTCCAGGTGCTCGATCAGGGCGGTGCGCCCGGTGTCGAGGCCGAGGCGGATGGGGCGCGGCGCGGTGGCCGGGTCCTCGGCGAGGGTGAGCACCATCGGCGTCAGGTAGGGCTTGTCGCCGGCGAGGTCGCGCCACTGGCGCATCCGCAGGCGCAGCGCGCCCGGATCGCGCGGGTAGTTGAGGGAGGCGTCGGCGTGCTCGGCGATCCACTCGGGGCTCTGCTGGGCGCCGCCGGCGACGGCGATCGGGATGCCCGCGGGGTGGACGGGCCGGGGCAGGACCTCCAGCTGCCGTTCGGCGCCGAGGCCGAGGGCGGGCAGGTCCAGCGGGCCGGGGCGCCAGGCGGCGCGCAGGGTCTCGACGCCGGTGCGGAAGGCGGCGCCGCGGCCGTGGAAGTCGCGGTCGAACAGCGGGTACTCCACGGGGCGGTCGCCGCTGGCCAGGCCGAGCAGCAGGCGTCCGCCGGAGAGCACGTCGACGGTGGCGGCGGCCTTGGCGACCAGCAGCGGTTCGCGCAGCGGCAGGACGATCGCGCCGGTGGCGAGGACCGCGTCCCGGGTGAGGGCGGCGAGGTGGCCGAGGTGGGTGAAGGTCTCGAAGACGCTGCCGGCGTCGCCGAACTGCACGGGGTCGTAGAGCGGGACGTCGCGCACCCACAGGGCGGCGAAGCCGAGGCGGTCGGCGAGCCGGGCGAGGCGGGCGTGCTCGGCGAGGTCGGGGACGCCGAAGGGGCGGCCGGCCTCGTGGTCGGCCCGGCCGCGCTCCCGGCCCCAGTCGTTGTCCAGGGGCAGTTCCAGGCCGATGGTCAGCCGGCCGTCGGCGGGGGCCAGTCGGGCGAGTGCGGGGTGGGCTGGTGCGGGGTGGGGCAGTGCCATGGCGAGTCCTTGCAAAAAACCCGTCCCGGGCGGCGGTGCGACCGCCCGGGACGGGAGTGGTGGGGCGGCGGGTCAGCTCGCGTTGAACTGGTCCGGGTGCGGGCCGGTACGCAGGTCGCGGTCGCCGGCGGCGATCGCGGCCATGTCCTGCTCGGTCAGCTCGAAGCCGAAGACGTCGAGGTTCTGCCGGATGCGGGCCGGGGTGACCGACTTGGGGATGACGATGTTGCCGAGCTGCAGGTGCCAGCGGAGCACGACCTGGGCGGCGGACCTGCCGGTGCGCTCGGCGATGGCGGTGATCGCCGGGTCGTCCAGGACGGCGCCCTGGGCGAGCGGGCTCCAGGCCTCGGTGGCGATGCCGTGCCGGGCGTGGAAGGCGCGCAGCTCGGCCTGCTGGAGGCCGGGGTGCAGCTCGACCTGGTTGACGGCGGGCACCAGCGAGCTGTTGTCCAGCAGGCGCTGGAGGTGGGCGGGCTGGAAGTTGGACACGCCGGCGGCGCGGATGCGGCCCTCCTCGGCGAGGCGCTCCAGGGCGCGCCAGGAGTCGAGGTAGAGGTCACGGGCCGGGGTGGGCCAGTGGATCAGGTAGAGGTCGACGTGGTCCAGGCCGAGCTTGGCGAGGCTGGCGTCGAAGGCGCGCAGGGTGGCGTCGTAGCCCTGGTCGGCGTTCCACAGCTTGGTGGTGACGAACAGGTCCTCGCGGGCCACGCCGGAGGCGGCCAGGGCGCGGCCGACGCCGGTCTCGTTGCCGTAGACGGCGGCGGTGTCGATGCTGCGGTAGCCGGCCTCCAGGGCGGAGGCGACGGCGGCGGTGGTCTGGTCGTCGGGGACCTGGAAGACGCCGAAGCCGAGCTGGGGGATCTCGACGCCGTTGTTCAGCTTCACGGTGGGGACGCTGGGGGTGGTCATGGTCGCGTGTTCCTTCAGGCGGTGCGGTCGGTGAGGGTGTGGTGGACGGTCCGGGCGCTGATATCCCGGGGGCCGCGGGTGGAGGTGCTCACCGGTCGAGCCGGTCGAGCGCGGCGGTGGCGAAGGAGTGGTCCTGCTCCGGGGAGCCGCCGCCGACGCCGATGGCGCCGATCAGCCGGCCGTCGCGGTGGACCGGGATGCCGCCGGCGATGAACAGCAGCGGGCGGTCCAGGGCGGTGGGCAGGGAGTGGAACGGCCCGTCGGGCTTGACCAGGTCGACCAGGTCGGCGGTCGGGGCGTTCAGCTGCAGGGCGGTGTAGGCCTTGCGGGTGCTGGTCTCGCCGGAGATCAGCACGGCGCGGTCGTCGCGGCGGAAGGCGAGCAGGTGGCCGCCCGCGTCCAGGACGGTGACGCTGACCGGCACGCCCGCGGCCTCGGCGGCGCTCCGGGCGGTCTCGACGAGGAGTTCGGCGTCGGCGGTGCCGAGCGGGGCGACGGCGGTGGTGGTGCTCATGGTGGTGCTTCTCCCGGTGGTGGGGTGGGTTCCGGTCGGATCGATGGTCAGTGGCGCAGGGCGGCGTGACGGGGAGCCGTGCCCGTGGTGACGGCCTCACGGGTGCGGTCGCGGCGTTCCAGGGCGGCGGACCAGAGGGCCAGCAGCAGGGCCGCCGCGGCGAGGGCGGCGCCGACCCAGTTCGGGGCGGTGTAGCCGAGGCCGGCGGCGATCACCATGCCGCCGAGCCAGGCGGCCAGCGCGTTGCCGAGGTTGAAGGCGCCGATGTTGACGGCGGAGGCCAGGGTGGGGGCGCCGTGGGCCTGGTCCAGGACGCGCTTCTGGAGCGGGGGGACGGTGGCGAAGCCGAGGGCTCCGACCAGCAGGACGCTGACGGCGGCGAGGACCTTGTTGTGGGCGGTGAGGGTGAACAGCGCCAGCACCACGGCGAGGCCGCCGAGGGTGGTGTAGAGCATCGGCATCAGCTTGCGGTCGGCGTAGCGCCCGCCCAGCAGGTTGCCGAGGAACATGCCGACGCCGAACAGCACCAGCAGCCAGGTGACGGAGCCGTCGGCGTAGCCGGCGACGTTGGTCATCATCGGAGCGATGTACGTGATCGCGGCGAAGACCCCGCCGAAGCCGAGCACGGTCATCGCCATGGCGAGCAGCACCTGGGGATTGCGGAACGCGGTGAGCTCCCGGCGCAGGTGGGCGCCCTCGGGCCGGGGCATGGCGGGCACGAGCTTGGCGATGCCGAGCAGGCCGATGACGCCGAGCGCGGCGACGCCGGCGAAGGTGGTGCGCCAGCCGACGGCCTGGCCGATGAAGGTGCCCAGCGGCACACCGACGATGTTGGCGATGGTCAGCCCGGTGAACATGGTGGCGATGGCGCCGGCCTTCTTCTGCGGGGCGACCAGGTCGGCGGCGACGACGGAGCCGATGCCGAAGAAGGCGCCGTGGGCCAGTGAGGTGACGATGCGGCCGGCCAGCATCACGGGGAAGGACGGGGCGAACGCCGAGAGCAGGTTCCCGGCGACGAACAGGCCCATCAGCAGCATGAGCATGGTCTTGCGGCTGATCCGGGTGCCGAGGGCGGTCATCAGCGGGGCGCCGATGACCACGCCGAGGGCGTAGCCGGTGACCAGTAGGCCCGCGTCGGGGATGGAGACGCCGTAGTCGCCGGCGATCTGGGGCAGGAGACCCATGATCACGAACTCGGTGGTCCCGATCCCGAATGCGCCGATGGCCAGGGCGATGAGAGCGAGAGGCATGGGCCCGAACCCTTCTGTGATTGCTTGAGCTAGCGCCTTGCGTGCTTAAACAATAGTTGCAGACGCGCGATAAGTGCAAGCGCGGATATGGCGCATGCGCTGAGGGCTGGGCGGCCGCGCGGTGTCGGGGCCCGGGGGTGGGCCGGCGGGGCGGGATGCCGCGGAACGCGACCGGGCCCGGCCCGTCCGAACCGTGGGTGCGGTTCGGACGGGCCGGGCCCGGGGGAGTGGCGGTGCGGGGGCCGGCCTGGGTCAGCGGGCGGGCGCGAGGGCGTCCACGGCCTCGACCGCGCGGACCAGCGAGGTCAGCTCGGGGTTGCGGGCGGCCTCGTCGAGCGCCTCGCGCAGGGCGGCGTCGTTGGTCGGCCGGGCCTGTTCCAGGAGCTTCAGGCCGGCCTCGCTGACGTTGGTGTAGATGCCGCGGCGGTCGGTCGGGCACAGGTAGCGCGACAGCAGTCCGCGGTCCTCCAGTCGGGTGACCAGGCGGGTGGTGGCGCTCTGGCTGAGCACGACCGCGTCGGCGACCTGCTTCATCTGCAGGTGCCCGCCCACGCCGTCGTGCTGGCGGCTGAGGACGTCGAGCAGTGAGTACTCGCGCACGCTCAGGTCGTGCTCGGCCTGCAGGGCGCGTTCGATGTGCGACTCGATCCTGCCGTGCAGGAGGGACAGGGCGCCCCAGCCGTTGGCGAGGGCGGTGAGCGCGGGGTCCGTGGCGGTCATGGGGCCCGGCCTCCTTCCAGGTGTGGCTGGGTACAGGATAAGCCATGATTTAAAATATCGGCTAGAGCTTGTATAGCGCTTGTGCAAGCAATCTTCCCGGGCCGGACCCGGGCCGGACCCGCACCGGTCCGGCGCGGGTGTCGAGCGCGGGATGTCGGTCGGCGCCCAGTGTCCACGGGGCTTCGGCGCAAATGGTTCAGACCATTGACGCGGAGGGAAGGCAGCTCCTACGGTGTCGGGCAACCGGTCTGGCGCGGGCATGCCATATCTCGGGCAGGCCGCCGTGCGCACCCCCACCACGCGCACGCGTACGCCCCGCGCCGGGCGCACACTCCATCCACCCC
Organism: Kitasatospora sp. NPDC096204; assembly: GCF_044763205.1. Taxonomy (NCBI): domain Bacteria; kingdom Bacillati; phylum Actinomycetota; class Actinomycetes; order Kitasatosporales; family Streptomycetaceae; genus Kitasatospora; species Kitasatospora sp. NPDC096204. The sequence continues at coordinate 62,192 of NZ_JBIWFT010000007.1, read as the reverse complement.
CACGGAGGAGCACCATGCGCAAGCGCCACCTGATCGCCGCCGCCGCGGCCGCGATCACCCTGCCGATCGCGGCGGCCCTGCCGGCCCAGTCGCACGGCTTCATCAACCTGCCGCCGAGCCGTTCCGCGCTCTGCGGCGCCAACGCCGTCCCGTGGGACTGCGGCGACATCCAGTGGGAGCCGCAGAGCGTCGAGGGCCCCAAGGGCTTCCCGAGCCGCGGCCCGGCGGACGGCACCATCTGCGCCGGCGGCGACGCCCGCTGGGCCCCGCTGGACAACCCCCGGGGCGGCGCCTGGCCGACCACCAAGGTGACGGCGGGCCAGCAGCTCACCTTCACCTGGGAGATCGAGGCCCGGCACTCCACCACGAACTTCAAGTACTACCTGACCAAGCCCGGCTACGACGCGAGCCAGCCGATCACCCGCTCCGCCCTGGACCTGACCCCCTTCCTGACCGTCCCCTACAACGGCCGCCAGCCCGCCGCCACCACCACCCACACCGCGACCCTGCCCACCGGCCGCACCGGCCACCAGGTGATCGTCGCCGTCTGGGAGATCGCCGACACCGCCAACGCCTTCTACTCCTGCACCGACGTCCAGTTCTGACGGCCCCGACCGTCGCGTCCCGCCGACGCCGCCGCCCGACCCCGGACGGCGCCGGCGGGCCGCCGCCCGACCCCGGACGGCGCCGGCGGGCCGCCGCCCGCCACCGGAGACCCCGACGCCCGGCCCCGGTCGTGCGCGCGCCGCAGAAGCCGTGAATGGATACATTGACGACATTTGGCAGCAGTGCCCAGCGCCCAGTGCCCAGGCTTCGCGCGTCCACGAAAGAAGGCCGACCGCCTTCGGAAAGGGTCTCCATGCGCCCCGACCTCAGCCCCGCCGTCCTCGCCGAGCTGCGCCGGCCGCGGCCCTATCCGGCGGTGTCGATCCTGATGCCCACGCACCGCCGGGAGCCGGACAACGCCCAGGACCCGGTCCGGCTGCGCAACCTGCTGGCCGAGGCGAAGGAGCGCGTCCAGGCCGACCCGAAGGTCTCCCGCGCCGAGCGGATCGACGTGCTGGAGCAGCTCGACCGGGCCCTCGCCGAGGTCGACCTGGTGCACGCCGAGGACGGCCTGGCGGTCTTCGCCGCGCCCGGCGAGCACCACGTCTGGTCACTCGGTCGCACCGCCCCCGCCCGGGTGGTCCTGTCCGACACCTACCTCACCCGCAACCTGGTCGCCGCGCACGCCGCCGAGCGCCCGTTCTGGGTGCTCGCGGTCGCCGCCGACAAGGTGGTGCTGTGGGGCGGCACCGAGGAGCGGGTCGCCGAGGACAAGGGCAACGGCTTCCCGCTGGTGCGCGTCTTCGACAACCCCGACCCCGAACGGCAGGAGCAGATCGGCGACACGCCCAGCACCTTCCGCGACGAGGCGACCAAGACCTTCCTGCGCCAGGCCGACACCGAGGTCGGCAAGCTGCTGGCCGCCGCCCCCCGCCCGCTGTACGTGGTCGGCGAGGCCGCCGCGCTCGCCCTGCTGGACGCCGTCGGCCCGATCGCCAAGGAGGCCACCGCGCAGCTGCCGCACGGCGGCCTGGCCCAGGCCGACGCCGAGACCGTCCGCAAGGTGGTCGAGCCCGCCGTGCGCGCCCACGCCCAGCGGGAGATCGACGAGAGCCTCGCCCAGCTCGACAAGGCCCGCGGCGCCCAGCAGTTCGCGGCCGGCCTGGACGAGATCTGGCAGACCGTCGGCGAGGGCCGGATCGCCCGTCTGGTGGTCGAGGAGAACTACCGCGCCACCGTGCGCGACGACGGCGAGCACCTCGTGCCCGCCGAGGCCGACCAGCCCGGGGCCCGCGAGGACATCGTCGACGAGGTGATCGAACGCGCCCTGGACACCGGCGGCCGGATCGGCTTCGTCCCCGACGGCACCCTCGCCGACTCCGGCCGGATCGCCGCCGTCCTGCGCTACTGACCGGCCCTCAATCCCGGCTCCGCCGCAGCCGCCCCCTCCCCGGTGGGCGGCTGCGGCCCGTCCACGGCACCCCGCACGGTACTGGCCGCTCGCCCAGTGGGCCGAGAACCAGGCCGGGCGCACCGTCCCCGCCGACCGGGCCGCCCTGCTCGCCGCCGAGGCCCGCGCCCCGGACGCCTGACCCGGACCCCCTCGCGGCCCGTACCGTCCTTGGACGGTACGGGGCCGCGGCGCGCCGAGGGGTAGCGGTACCCAGCGTTCGGTAGGGGATTGGGTAGCGGTACGCATTGATCCCACCCCGGCCCGGCCGGTTTCCTGGAGCCCGCCCCAGCCGACGACCCTCACCCCCCAGGAGGTCGCCATGACCCGCCGCGAGCGCCTTCGCCTCTACGCCGACGAGCACTTCACCGCCCCCGACCCCGGGCTGGTCCTGCCCGCCCGCCGCAGCAGCGGCCTGCGCCGCCCGGGCCTGGCCCGACTGGCCCGGCTCTCCCGGCTCGTCGAACGCTCCGGACACCACCGGCACGGCTGACCCGGACCGGGTCCCGCCCCCTTGAGGGAGCGGGGCGGGACCCATTTCCCAGGCGGCGTCAGGAGGCGTCAGGAGGCGTCGTCCTCCGCCGCCAGCGCCTCGCCCAGCCCCGCCCGCCCCACCCCGAGCTTGCGCAGCGCACCGGCCACATGGTGCTCGACCGTACGGGTCGACAGGAACAGCGCCCGCGCGATGTCCTGGTTCGCCGCCCCCTGCGCGGCCAGCGCCGCCACCTGCCGCTCACGCGGCGACAGCCGCTCGCCGTAGCCACGCCGCCCCGGCGAGGCCGCCCGGCCCAGGCCCAGCTCCCGCCGCAGCCGCTGGCAGCGGGCCGCGTCCGAGGCCGCCCCCAGCGCCAGGTACGCCCGCTCCGCGGCGGCGATCCGCTCCCCGGCCGCCACCCGGTCCACCCCCGCCGCCACGGTCGCCGCCCGCTCCCCGGCCCGCGCCGCCTCGTACGGGCGCCCGATCTCCTGCCAGAGCCCGCCCGAGCGGACGAACTGCGCGCCCGCGCCCGCCGGATCCCCGGCCGCCAGCAGCAGACCACGGGCGAAGGCCAGCGCCGCCAGCGCGGCCGGCGCGTCCCGCCCCTCCAGGTGCGCCCCCGCCTGCCCGGCCAACTCCTCGGCCCCCGCCCGGTCGCCGTCCGCCAGCAGCACCTCCACTGCCACCGGCAGCAACTCCGCCGCCCGCGGCCACGCCCCGGCCCGCCGCAGCGCCGTCAGCGCCGGCTCCAGCGTGGCCGCCGCCCGCGCCACGTCCCCCTCCGCCAGCTGCAGCGCCGCCAGCCCCGCCGCCGCCCGCAGCGCCCCGGTCACCTGCGACTCCCGCTCCCCGTACGGGCCCGCCTCCGTGAAGTGGGCGTGCGCCACCGCGAGCCGGCCGCGCGCCGCCGCCAGCCGGCCCAGCAGCAGCGCCTGCTCGACCCCGGCCATCGCGAGGTCGGGGAACTCCGCGCCCAGCGCCGCCAGCCGCTCCTCCAGCCCCTCCCACTGCCCGGCCAGGCCGTCCAGCCGCACCAACGCGATCCGGCTGTAGCACTCCAGATACGGGATCGCCGCCTGCCGGGCCAGCCGCCGGCTCTCCTCCAACAGCCGCGCCGCCCGCCGGTCGTGGCCCAGCTCGACGGCGATCTCACCCGCGTTGTACAGCGCCCGGGTGGTCTGCCGGACGATCTCCGGCCGCCGCGAACTGCGCGGCAGCTCCTCCAGCCGCTCCCACACCGACGGGTCGCCCTCGCGCGCCAGGAACGTCAGCCGGGTCGCCCGCACGGCCGCCGCCACCTCCTCGTCCGGGTGCGCGGCCAGCGTCCGCTCGGCCCGCTCCAGCCACTGCCAGGCGCGCTCCCCGGCGCCGTCGCGCTCGTTCATGGCCAGTGCCACCATCGCCCTGGCCGCCCGGCCCGGGCGCTCCTCCAGCTCTTCCAGGGACTCCTCCATCCGGGCGAAACCGGCCCGGTCCCCGCCGTGCACCGCCATCAGGAAGCCCAGCGAGAGCCGGATCTCGCCGCGGTCCGGCACCGGCAGCCGCGGGTCGGCGATGATCGCCGTCAGCACCGCCGCACTGGCCACCGAGTCCACGCCGTCGGCGGCGATCCGCGCCAGCGCCAGCGCCGCCCGCCCCCGCCGGTGCGGATCGAGGTCGGGCTCGTCCAGCAGCCGGCGCAGCAGCGCCCCCGCGCTGCCGCTGTCCCCGAGCGCGACCGCCTGGTCCGCGGCCGCCTCGGCCACCTCCTGCCACGCCGCCCGGTCGCCGAGCGCCAGGGTGTGGTGGGCGATCTGCACCAGCGGCCTCGGCTCGCGCGCGCCCAGCGCCGCCACCGCCCGCCGGTGCAGCGCGGTGCGCCGCGGCCCGGGCAGCCGGCGGTACGCCACCTGCTGCGCCAGCACGTGCCGGAAGCCGTAGTGGGCCAGCGGACGCTCGTGGAGCACCGCCGCCCGCAGCGCCTCGGTCAGGCCGTCCGCCGCGGCCTGCGCCTCCAGGCCGGCCACCGCCGCCAGCAGCTCCTCCCCGGCCGGCACGCCGAGCACCGCGGCCGCGGAGGCGATCGCGGCGGCGTCCGCGGACAGCGCCGCGAGCCGCTCGGTGACGGCGTCGCGCAGGCCCCGCGGCACCTCGGACTGCTCCAGGTCGGCGGCCAGGTCCGCGGCGTTGGTCAGCGCCCCGGCCCCGCGCCGCTCGCCCAGCGTGATCAGGTCCTCCTCGGCGACCAGCGGCAGGCCCTCGCTGCGGTCGAACAGCACCCGGGCCAGGGCCGGCGTCGCGCGCGGGCCGAGCGCCGCCCGGGCCAGCTCGTCGACCTCGGCCTCGGCGAGCGGGGCCAGGCGCACCAGCGCGCCGCCCACCCCGGCCGGACGCCGGTAGGCGGCGCCGAGCACGGGGGTGTCCGGCGGCAGGTCCTCGGCCCGGTAGGTGAGCACCAGGGCCAGCCCCGCCGGCACGTCCCGCGCCAGCAGCAGGAGCAGCTCCCGGGTGGCGTCGTCCACCCAGTGCAGGTCCTCGACGACCAGCACCGTCTCGCCGAGCGCGCCCAGCAGCGCCCGCACCGCCTGCACGAGCAGCCGCAGCCCCGGCGTCCCGTCACCGGCGGCCGCGGGCAGCTGCGGCAGCCGGTCGGCGAGGTCGGGCAGCAGCGGGCGCAGCGCCCCGGCACTGGCCGCGATGCGGTCGGCGGGCGGCAGGAACGGGCCGACGCCGCGCAGCGCGTCCACCACCGGGCCGAAGGCCAGCGGCTCGCGCAGCGGGTGGCAGAAGCCGGTCAGCACCCGGCGGCCCGCCGCGGCGGCGTCGGCGGCGGCCTCGGCCACCAGACGGGACTTGCCGAGACCGGCCTCGCCCTCGACCAGGACGACGGCGGGCGGGTGGAGCATCGCCTGGGTGAGGCGTTCCAGTTCGGGGCGGCGCCCGACGAACGCGAATCCGGCGCCGGGCGATCCCGGCTCGACGGGCCGGCTCACGGCCGTCCGGTCGGTCCGGGTGCGCGGCGCTCGCCGAGGAGGGTTGCGAAGGCCATGGGGCCCATCATGCCGTGACGGCTCCCCGCGCAGCCCGCCGGGGCACCGTCGCGGTACGGGCGGTGCGAGGGTGTGCGGGTGGTGTGTCCAGGCGGTGTGCGTGGGTGGTGTGTTCAGGCGGTTTCGTTCGGTCTGTTTCGTTCGGTCTGTTTTGTTCGGGCGGTGCAGGCGGGCTGTCCGTTCAGGCGGTGCAGGCGGGGGCCGGCCGCCGCTGCGGCAGGGCGGCGCGGCCGGGCAGCTCCAGCACCGTGCAGCCCAGCGCCTCCAGCCGGCGCACGGCCGCCCTGGCACTGCGGTCGTCCAGGGAGAAGACGAACGGGCCGGGCACCAGCACCACGTTCACCCAGCCCTGCCCGGCCCGCTCCAGCAGCCGCTCCAGGGCGGGGCACCGCTTGCCGGAACGCACCCCGTCGTCCAGGAACCCGGCGGGCACCGGCAGGCCGCGCTGGCGGGCCAGGCGCTCCAACGCGGCGCGCTGGTACTCCAGGCCCGCCGCGTCGGCGGGGTAGCAGCGCAGGTACAGCGCGGGGCGGGGCGGGCGGACGGAGGGGTCGAGCATGTCGTTCACCTGACCTGTTCGGTGAGGAGTGCGACGGGCCTGGGGGAGCCCGTCCACTCCAGCAGGCCCCGGTGAACGGTGCGCAATCAATAGCGGTCGCCACCCAATCGTGCGAGCGCCGGGCAGGCTGCGGCGCGCCCCACGGGGCCCATGAGCCCCATGGGCCCCGCAGGCCCTGGGCGTCACTGACGGCGGTCCGGGACGTTGACAAGGTGTCAACCCATCGGCCCGAGCGGCCCATTCGTACGACGGAGGAACCGGCATGATCGACAGGCGCGCCTTCACCAGGACCGTCGGACTCGGCGCGGGCACCACCGCGCTGTCCCTGGCCGCCCTGCCCCGGACCGCCGGGGCCGCACCGGCCGGTACCCCCGCGCCGGCCGGTGCCCCCGCCGGTGCCCCCGCACCGGCCGCCGCCCCCGCCGGCGCCCCCGCCCCCGCCCCCGCTGCCCGGACCGGCTTCGCCCGCCTGGCCCAGGTCCGCGCCGGTGTCCTCGACGTCGGCTACGCCGAGGACGGACCGGCCGACGGCCCCGCCGTCATCTGCCTGCACGGCTGGCCGTACGACATCCACAGCTACGTCGACGTCGCCCCGCTGCTCGCCGCCCGGGGCTACCGCGTGGTCGTCCCGTACCTGCGCGGCCACGGCAGCACCCGCTTCCTGTCGGACCGCACGATGCGCAACGCCCAGCAGTCCGCCGTCGCCCTGGACGTGCTCGCCCTGATGGACGCGCTGGGCGTCAGGCGGGCGGTGCTGGCCGGCTTCGACTGGGGCTCGCGCACCGCCGACATCATCGCCGCGCTGTGGCCGGAGCGGGTCAAGGCCCTGGTCTCGGTCAGCGGATACCTCGTCACCGACGTCGAGATGCAGAAGCAGCCGCTGGCCCCCGCCGCCGAGCACACCTGGTGGTACCAGTTCTACTTCGCCACCGAGCGCGGGCGCGCGGCCATGGAGAACCGGGACAAGCGCCGCGAGCTGTGCCGCCTGGTGTGGCGGCAGGTCTCACCGACCTGGGCCTTCGACGACGCGCTCTTCGACCGGACCGCCGCCGCCTTCGACAACCCGGACTACGCGGCGATCGTCATCCACAACTACCGCTGGCGCCTCGGACTGGCCGACGGCGAGCACCGCTACGACCAACTGGAGCGCAGGCTCGCCGCCCGCCCGAAGATCGCCGTGCCCACCGTCACCCTCGACCCCGGCCGCGACCCCTTCACCGCGCCCGGCGACGGTTCCACCTACCGCGACTTCTTCACCGGGCCGTACCTCCACCGCGCCCTGCCCGAGGTCGGCCACAACGTCCCCCAGGAGGCCCCGGAGGCCTTCGTCCGGGCCGTCCTGGACGCCGACCACCTCTGACGGGCTTGACGGGCTGACGGGCTGACGGGTGGCGGTGCGGGGGCGGGTCTCGCGGCTTCGTGGGGGTTCGTGGGGGAGAAGCCGCGAGACCCGGTCACCGGGCGCCGGTGTCCGGCCGTCCGGCGGTCACGCGTCCGGCGGTCACGCGTCCGGCGGTCACGCGTCCGGCGGTCACGCGTCCGGCGGTCACCCGGAGGTCGTCCACCGCTGCTCGGAACCGCCCGTGCAGGGCCACTGGACGACCGGGGCGCCCGGCGTCGTGCTCGAACCGCCGACCGCGGCGCACAGGTTGCTCGCCCGGTTCCTGATCTGCGCGAAGCCCGTGTCCGGGTTCGAGTCGAAGTACCAGGTCTGCTCCGGCCCCTTGTCGCAGCCGTACTGGATCAGCTGGACCCCTGCGTTCGTCGAACTCGCCGGATCCGCAAGGCACTTGCCGCTGTTCTTGTTGACGATCTCGTAGCCGCCGCCGGAGTTCGGCATCGGGTAGAGGCCCCAGTACTGCTCGGCGCCGCCGTAGCAGGACCACTGGATGATCCCGGCCCCGCCCGCCGTGCTCCCGGCCCCGACCGACAGGCAGTGCTGGCTGTTGAGGTTCCAGAGCTCCACGATCTCCCCGTCCCTCACCGAGGGGGAGGAGGTGCCGCCGCCCTGCTGCGCCACGCCCGGCGCCATGCCCGGCGTCACGTTCGGCGCCGCCGCCGACGCCGGCGTCATTCCTGTGGCGAACGCGATCGCGGCGGCGAGCCCGACGGCCGCCGTGCCGAGCCTCGTCCGGGTGCGTGCCGCCGTGCCGTGGTGGGCGATTCCCATGGGTGTTTCCTCCGTGTCGGGACGTCATGGTCACCGGGCGCCGGCGCGGACGGCGTGGTCACCGGCCGTCCGCGCCGAAGGCGTCACGCGGTGCGGATGTCCCACCACTGCTGGGACTGGAAGTTCTTGCCCCACAGCTGGGTGCGGGCGCCGTCGCCGGCCACGTTGATGTCGCGGTCCAGCACGGTGTTGTTGCCGTTGTTGTAGCGGTAGTTGTAGATGGCCAGGTCCCCGGAGGGGTGGTACCACTTCTGCTGGGTGGTGCCGTTGCACTGCCACAGCTGCACCCGGGTGCCGTCGGCGCCGCCGCCGTTGGTGTCGGCGTCCAGGCACATGCCCGGGAACCGCACGTTCTGCAGGCTGCCGTCGGTGGACAGGTACCACTCCTGCTGGGTGGTGCCGTTGCAGCCCCACACCTGGACCCGGGTGCCGTTGCCGCCGGCGGTGGCGTCGGCGTCCAGGCACTGGCCCGGGGTCCCCTGGTACAGGCTGTAGATCCGGACGTAGAGGCCCGCGGTGAGGGCGCCCGCCTGGGTGCCGGGCGTCTGGCCCTGGCTCCAGGCCACGTGACCGGCCTGGCCGGCGGCCTCGGCGGTCCGGGCGGACTGCGCGGACTGGGCGGACGCCGCGCCGGTGGCGCCGACGACGAGGGCTGCCGCGGCGGCCACGACGGCGGCCAGCTTCTTGTGAGCGATCACGGGTCCCGGATTCCTCTCAGGGCTGGGCGGTTCGGTGAATCCAGCAAACGCCACGCCGGACGACCGGTCGAATGATTCGATGGTTTTCGAAGGGGCTGGCGAAGGGAGAGCGTCTGTGATCCGCATCCGCCTGGGGGCCCGGGGGCTGGGAGGCGTCAGGTTCGCGGTCTCACCGGTGGGCGCGGCCAAGGACCTGCTCCGCCTCGTCGGCTTCAGCCCCGCCACCCTGACCCCGCAGTGGCGGACCAGGGCCACCGACGCGCTGTCCCGCCACCGGCTCGGGCTGCTCGCCGTCGTCGGCGGAGGCGGCCCCCTCGGGTACGCCCCGGACTTCATCCGGCCGGAGCCCCCGGCCTTCCTGACCGACATCGACACGGGGCTGCACCAGATCGCGACGACCCCGCAGGAACGGATCCGCTACGAGCTGGCCGGGGCCGTCAACGGCCACGCCTGGGACCCCGGCTCCGGCCACCCGCCGCCGCGGCAGCTGCTACGGGCCCTCGACCGCGGGGAGGACCACTTCGCGCACCGCCTCGCCGACGAGATGGCACGGTTCTGGCACGCGGCACTGGCGCCCTCGTGGCCGGCGATCCGGGCCCGCCTGGAGGCCGACGTCACCGCCCGGGCCTCCGAGATCGCCCGGTCCGGGCTCGCCGAGGCCCTCAACCGGCTGGCCCCGAACCTGGAGTGGCGCGACGGCGAACTGCTCGTGCACATGCGTACGGACAGCATCCACCAGCTGACGCTGGACGCGGACGCGGTGATCCTGACGCCCAGCGTCTTCGTCGACTGGGCCCTGTTCTGCGCCGGGGAGCCACCCGGCGCGCCCGCCCCGCGCACCCCGCTGATCGTCTACCCCGCCGCGCAGGCGGACTGCCTGCCGCCCGCGCAGGACCACCCGCTGATCGGCGCGATGCGGCGCAGACTCCTGGCCGAACTGAGCCAGCCGCGCTCCACGACGGAACTCGCCCAGCGGCTCTACCTGAGCCCGGCCACCGCCTCGTACCACCTGCAGATCCTCCACCGCGCCGGCCTGGTGACCCGCACCCGGCGCTCCCGGCACGTGCTCTACCAGCGGCTCGGGGGAGCCACGTAGCAGACGTCCCATCCTGGACGGCCACGGCCGCTCCCCTTGACGAAGCGTCATGACACCGGTGCGGAGGGCTCCTTCGGCGCGCCCACTTTCGCTGGATCGACAACAGGTCTCTGGACGCAATCAGTTTGTCATGCAAACCTTGTGGGCGTGACGACTCATCCCGCCCCCTCCTCGAACAACCCCCGCGACCTCCTGACGATGAAGCAGGCCCTGACCCGGCACATCCACCGCGAGCAGCGCGGCGCCTGGTTCGCCCTCCTCGTCTTCGCCGCGGTGCGCCTCGGCGCCGCACCGGTGGTCCGCTACGGCCAAGGCGACCACAACGGCGGCCTGCCGCCGGCCATGTGGTACTGGCCGGTGGCGTTACTGCTCGCCTACGCCGCGATCAGCTGGTTCTACGTGCGGCGCTCCGCCAGGCTCGGCCTGGGCACCCGGGTCGGACCGTACCTGGCGCTGGGCATCACCCTGGTCGTGCTCATCACCGGCTACGTGGCGTGGACGGCACTGGACCCGGGGTTCCTCGCAGACCTCCGCGGGCCGTCGCCCTTCGCCCCGATCCTCGACAACGCGGTGGTGAGCCCGGCCGGCACGATCGGCCTGGCACTGCTGCTGCTCGCCCGGATCGAGCGCAGCTGGCTGCTCCTCGCCATCGCCTGCGGGTACCTTGGCTCCATGATCAGCGCCGGCGACCTTCCCGACCCCTCGCCGTGGGGCGGCCTCCCGCACATCCTGCTGGAGGGGGGAGTGCTGCTGCTCGGCGGCGTCGGCCTCGCCCTGCTGCAGGGGCGCAAGGGGCGGTCGGCCGCATGAACGAACACCCCACCAACGGCCTCGACGACGTCGTGCACCAGCGCGTCCGCCTGGGCATCCTCGCGGTGACCAAAGAGGCCCGGCAGGTGGAGTTCACGTTCCTCCGCGGCACGCTCGGGCTCACCGCCGGGAACCTCTCCCAGCACCTCGGGGTCCTGGAGAAGGCGGGCCTGGTCACGATCGACAAGGGCTACGAGGGCAAGCGGGCCCGCACCTGGATCCAGCTCACCAAGGCGGGCAAGAAGGCCCTCAACGAAGAGATCGCGGCGCTCAAGGCCCTGATCCAGCAGCTCGAAGGGACGGGCGGCGGCGTCGACCCCGGCCCCGCGGCCGCCCCCGCCCCGGGCTGAGCCTCCCGACCGTACGATCCACCGCACGCGACCGCGCCCGGCCTAGCCGCAGACGCGTCGCGGCCGGTGTCGGCGCGGTCGTGCCGTCAGGAGGGGATACGGGCCAGGAGTTCGTGGGCGGCCCGGGTCAGGTGTGCGGGGATGTCGTCCGGGTAGGTCGGCTCGCCGTAGTTCTGGAGCGCCTTCACCGCGTCGACCATGGGCGCCAACTCCGCGGGCTCGCCGTAGGCCTCGGCGACGTTCTCGATGATGAGTTCGGCGCCCTCGACGGGGTCGAGCCATCCGCCGACGATCTCGGCGGCGTACCAGCGGGCGAGCGCCAGTCGGCCTTCCCAGTAGTCCTCGGGCGGGTGGAAGCCACAACCGAGCTCGTCCATCACCTGGCCGAAAAGTTCCGGGGCCTGGTCCTCCCCGCCGCGCAGGAGCCCGGCGAGGATCGGCAGCGACGGTGTGTCGACGCCGACGATCAGGGCGCGGAGAGCGGCCTGGACCAGACGATCCGGGTCGCCGTACCGGCCGTCGACCCACCCGTGGGCGATCCCCCGCAACTCCCGCACCGCCTCGCCCGCCGTTCCGGGGGCTCCGTTCGTCGTCATGGCGGCATACTGCCGCGCGTCGCCGACCGCAGGCCAGCGGACATCACGCGGTGGGGCCGGGCGCCGCCGGGCGGCGAAAGCCGTGCACGCGGGTGGGGCGAGTGCCACAACGGTGGGCGTGTTCGCCGACCTGACGCATGCCACGGCCGCCCTCGGCGGAGCTGGGCAGCCATACGGGCGCGTCGGCGTGGGTCCCTCTGTCGGCGGGCCCTTGCGGAGCGCAAGGGCCCGCCGGGCGACGGGCCATGCTCCCCGGCGCCGGGATCGGTGCCAGGGGTGACGGTGTCGGAGCGGCTCGGTGAGGTGGTTGCGCAGGAAGTCGGCCCGGCCGACTTCCCACTCCGCTCAGGGCGGCGCCGGTACGGGGTCGTCCGGGCTGTCCAGCCACACCGTCTGCCCGTCGGGCGTGACGGTGAGCCCGAACCGGTCGAAGCCGGGGCGCCCCCGGCGGCGCCACCAGCGCCAGGCCGCCTCCACCTCGTCCCAGAGCCGGCGGGGGCCGGACTGCACCACCTCGTAGGCGCTCCGGTCGGGCTCCCAGTCGGCGGTGGCCCAGGACGTGACGGCCGTGTCGTGAAGCCACAGCGTGTACGTGCCGTCGGCGTACCGCTCGGTCAGCGGGAACGCGTCGGGCACCTGCACGCCGATGGCGAACATGGCCAGCCACCCGCCGATCTCGTCGGGGGAGAGGGGCGTCGACGACTTCGTGCCGTCGGCCGGCCACGGTCCGGACAGGTACTCCGGACTGCCGGGCCGTACGGTCCGCTGCTGGCGCAACCGCATGAACGCGGACGACCCGACGAACCGGCCGCTCGCCGTGCCGTCGGCGCCGACCGTGAGCCGGACGACGGCCTCCCCGCCGTACTCGGGCGCCCACGGGGCGACGATCACGGCGCCGGGCCGGGATTGCTCGATCCAGGCGTACGGAATCCTGCGGACCGAACAGGTGGCGATCACCCGGTCGAACTGCGGGCCGCCGGCGACGCCCTTCGACCCGTCGCCCACCACGAGCCGGGGCTCGTACCCGGCGCGCGCGAGCCGGAACCGCGCGGCGGCCGCGCAGTCCCCGTCCACCTCGACCGAGACCACGTTCCCGGCCCCGACACGATGGGAGAGGAGAGCGGCGTTCCACCCGGTGCCGGTGCCGATCTCCAGCACCCTGTCCCCGTCCGCCACGCCCAGCGCGGCGAGCATGGAGAACACCATGGTCGGCATGGAGTTGGACGAGGTGGGCACGGTGCCACGGCCGTCCCCGCTGTGCACGCCGTCGTCCCACTGCGTGGTGAGCGGCACGTCGGAATAGACGGCGTTCAACCACCCGTCCGGATCGGCGAAGCGGTGCACGGACTCGCCTTGGCGCACCCCGTCCGCCCGGCCCGGCCAGACCAGGTCAGGGACGAACCAGTGACGCGGAACGGCCTGGTAGGAGCGCAGCCAGTGGGGGAGGAGGGACCCGTTCGCGATGAGCGCGGAGGCCAGCCTGGCCCGGCCGGCCTCCACTTCGTGCCGGTCGCTCATCCGTCAGCGCCCGGACGCCGGGCCGGCGCCGTCCGAGGTGTTCCCACCCTCGTCGCTGCCGCCGCCACCATGCTTGTTGCCGCTGTTGGAGTCGTCCTGCTGGCCGCCGCCCTGGCCGTTGCCCTGGCCGCCACCGTGCTTGCCACCGTCGAACATCGGCATGTGCTTCCCCTTCGCTGTCGGTCAACTCCCGTGGTTGTCACGGGTGCTGGTGAGGACGTTAGGGGCTTTCGCGTCGAGGGCGGGTGCGTGATTCCCGGATATTCGAGCTGTTGAGGGGTGAGGTTCGCGGGGATTCCTCACACGTCCCCGAGAGCCCTGCGGCACCGCGTGATGACCCGGTGGGCGTCGGCGCCGTAGACGGCGGAGTCGGCCAGCGTGTCCCAGATTCTTTGGTACAGCGCCACGTTGTCGGGCTGGTCGAGCCAGAGTTCGGCGTGCCAGTCCTCGACGATGACGAGCCGGTCGTCGTGGATCCAGAAGCCGTTGGCCGGCGGCAACCTGAGCGACGCCTCGAACGGGACGATGCCCAGGGAGACGGTGTCCAGGCCGATGACGCCGCTGAGGCGGTCGAGTTGGGCGGCCATCACGGCCGGGGGGCAGACCAGACTGCGCAGCACGGACTCCCACATGACGATGTGGTACTTCTTGCCCGACCGGTACAGGAGCTCCTGCCTCTGGACGCGGGCTCGTACGGCGTCTTCGATGTCGCGCGGCGACTGGTGGAGGTCGACGAAGGCGCTGAAGATGTGCCGGGCGTAGTCGGCCGTCTGAAGCAGGCCGACGACCGTGGAGTTCTGCCATGCGCGCAGGACCGTCGAGCGGTTGTGTTCGACGGTCAGCGTGTCCTGTACCGGCTTGTGCCCGGCGGCCAACTGTCGCCGCCAGGAGCGGGTTCCCGACTCGAAGGCGCGTAGCCTCGCCGACAGCTCGGCTGCTGCCTGGGGCTGCCCGGCGCCTTCGGCCCAGGCCTTGAGGTCGTCGTGGGTGGCCGTCTGCCGGCCGGTCTCCAGCTTGCTGACCTTGGATTGCGTCCAGCCCAGCCGGTCGGCCAGTTGCCGACCCGTGAGACCGCCCCCGGTACGCAGCTCACGGAGCCGCAGACCGAGGGCGATTCTGGCTTGCTGGAAGTCGGTGCTCACATGTCGGACGGTACCCCAGCGGCGAACTCGCGGTGCGGGGTGGCGTAGTGCCAGGCGGCGTCCCGCTCCTGGCAGGCGCGGGCCACCTTCACCGGGTCGGTGATCACCTCGATCTCGGTGATGTCGTCGTCGGCGTCGAAGTGCAGCAGGGCGAGGAAGCGGGAGTCGAACAGCCAGGCATCCTCCGCCGGGAGGCCGAGCCGGTCGGCGTCGGCACGCCAGAGGTACCGGATGTCCTCGCCGACCAGACCGTTCCGCTCGGAGTTGTTGAGCAGGTACCGCTGCCCCAGGGTGGGCGGGTTGTCCATGATGCGCACTCGCTCGAACCGCTTGCCCAGGGCCGCCTGTTCGCGGCGTGTGCGGCACCAGGGGTGGTCCAGGTCCCATTCGGGGGCCAGCCCGGCGACGAACTGCCGGTAGGTCTCGGACTCCTCGTCCGAGCGGTAGCGGCGGCGGGTCTCCAGCCGGAAGGCCGTGTGCTGGAAGGTCGTGAACATCTCCTCGAACTCGTCGTAGCTGACCAGCACGCGTTCGCGGTTCACGTCGCGCGGCGCGAAGTCGGCGAGCAGCGCGCGCGGCACGGTCACGAATCCTTCGCTGGGCTTGATGGTGCGGAGCTGGGCGATCTCGTCGGGATCGGTCACCAGGTCTCCCTGCACGATCACCTCCCCGGTCTCCGCGTCCTCGTAGAGCGTGGGGCATCCACTGTTGTCCGAGGTGCTCCCGATGTACCGCAGTCGTCGGCTCATAGCCGCTCCCCTCGAAGTCGATCAGGCTGACTCAGAATGCCCGGAGGATCACGTGGAGTGAGTGTAGATTCTCGAATATTCTCCTGAGGCGGCTGAGGGATTCGCCCAACCCGGAGACCGAGGCGCAGATCTGGTGAGACCTTGAGGACGCCGTAGTCAGGCCTCACGATCTGCTCGTGAGGTTCGCGCCGAGGGAGTGGGCGACCGTGCCGGAGTTCGTGCCTCAGCAGAAGATCACCGAGTTCATCAACGACGGCTTCGAGCACACCGCGTGGCGGCTGGAGACCAGGACCGGCTACCTGTCCGACAAGCAGATGCCGTCCTACTCCGAGTTCCTCCGCACCGGAGACACCGCCGGCGAGGTCGGGCACCCCTGGTTCGAGAACGTGCGCCGCATGGTCGACAAGGGCAAACGGTTCGAGCGGGTACGGCTGGTGGACCGCCCGCCGACCGAGGGGCAGCGGTACCTGCTGGCGTGCGCCCGAACCAACGTGGCGGCCGGTGAGGACATCCGGTACATGTGGCGCTCGGACGCCGAGGCCGCAGGGCTGGCCGGGCTGTCGGACTTCTGGCTCTTCGACTCCCGCACGGTCGCGCGCTTTCACTTCGAAGGGGAGCGCACCGTCGGCATGGAACTGGTCACCGACCCGTCGGAGGTCCTTCGCGCCTGCCAGGCCCGGGACGCCGCCTGGCACCACGCGGTGCGCTACACGGAGTTTCGGGCTCAGGTGGCTTCCGCCATGTGAGCACTGACTTTCAGCAGGCACGAGTTGCTCTCGGCGCCCGGATACGCGAACTCCGCACCGAGAGCGGCTTGTCCGGCCGTGCCCTGGCAGCACTGTTGGGTTGGCCGCAGTCCAAGGCCGGCAAGCCGGCATGGTCTTCCTGTCGGTGGGCCCTTGCGGAGTGCAAGGGCCCACCGAGCGACGAACATTGGTCCCTCACGCCGGGGCGGGCGCGAGGGGCAACGGTGTCGGAGCGGTTCGGTGAGGTGTGTGCGCAGGAAGTCGGGCAGGCCGACTTCCTGCGCACATGAGGGCTGCGGGGGTTCAGGTGTGGTGGTCGAACTCACCGGCCGGCAGCGGCCCGCATGTCAGCGAGGGCCGAGGCCAGGCGCGCGGAGCCGACGGTGGCCGCGAGTGCGGCGGCCTGCGCAGCGTGGTGATCGGCTTCGGAGCGGGCCCCCTGCCGGTAGAGCACGGTGGCGAGGAGGGCGCCGGCCGTGGCTGTGCCCTGCCACATCACCCGATCCGGTGGTCTCCTGGACGCGCCGCACCCGCCATCCCAGTGGAAGCGGCTCCCTCCTCGACGGGGCGAGTCGTACAGTCCTGGCCATGACCGACGACACCGCCGCCTCGGCGTGGCGCGAGCTCGAACGCACCACCGTGTTCAGCAAGTTCGGCCGGGCCGTGGACCGCGTCGACTACGAGATGCCCGACGGCAGGACGGAGGAGTTCTACCTCAAGCGCGAGCGCTCGGCCGGCGCCGTCTTCGCCCTCACCTCAGACCAGCGCGTCATCCTCGCCCGCCAGTACCGCCCGGGCCCCGACCGCGTGCTGCACGAACTCCCGGGCGGCTACGTCGAACCCGGGGAGTCCGCGGCGGACGCCATCGCCCGCGAACTGCTGGAGGAGACCGGCTACCGGGGCGACGTGCGCGAGGTCGGGTCGTACTGGCTCGACGCGTACTCCGACACCCGCCGCCACGCCTTCGTCGCCACCGGCTGCGTCAAGATCTGCGAACCGCGGCCGGAGCGCACCGAGTTCATCGACGTGGTCACCCTCGACCTGGCGGAGTTCCGCACCCGCGTGCTCCGCGAGGGAGAGATGACCGACACCGCCGCGGCCTACCTCGCCCTCGATCACCTGCGGATCCTGTAGCCGGGGGCGGTCCTTACTCGGTACACCGCGGTCCGGCCAGTGTGAAGAAGGCCATCGCCAGGCTCGTTGCTGACGGCCGCCTTGTGGTCGACGGGCCTGGTGACGGCGCCCTCGATGCCGCCGCCGAGCGCGCCCCACGTCCGTGCCCTGACGGCTCCTCGTCTCGCGCCCCTTCGCCCACGGACGTATAGTGGGCATACATGGCGCGGCCATGTCAGGTTGGGGGTTGGGTGGAAACGCTCTACGACAGTGACCGGGTGCCGGAGACCGACTGGATCGGAGCGTGGCGGGAGGTTGCCGTCCGGGGGACGGTCACCGTGCAGATGAGATCGCTCGACCCGGACCGCTTCGCGGCCAAACTGAGCGCCGTGCAACTGGGGGACTGCCGGCTGGCCGCCATGAACTACTCGCCCCTGGCGTTGCGGCGCACACCGCGGCTGGTCCGGCAGTTCGACCCCGAGCACTACCAGGTTCTGTTCATCCGCCGCGGCCATCCAGGCATCGAACTGGCCGACCGGAGCGCTCTCCTCGGCCCAGGCGACCTCGTCGTCCACGACAGCGCGTGCCCGTTCGAGTCCTTCGTCGGACCCGGGCAGAGCCGCGCCCAGTGCCTGATGATCCAGATCCCCAAACGCCTCCTGCACCTGCCGCACCGGGAGATCACCTCCCTGCTCGCAACGCCGCTCGACGGTACCCGGGGCACAGGCCTGCTGCTGTCCGGCTTCATGACCACGCTGACCGGCGACTGCCCGGAGAACGCCGGCCAGGCGGCCCGGCTGGGCAGGGTGCTCACCGACCTGACCGAGACCTTCCTGGCCCACCACCTCGACCGGCTCGCCGCCGTGCCCGGCGACTCCCGGGAACGCGTCCTCTACCTGCAGATCCTCTCCTTCATCGACGACCACCTCCCCGCCGAGTGGCTCGACCCCCAGGCCGTCGCCGACGCCCACCGGATCTCGCTGCGCACCCTTTACCGGATCTTCCAGAAGCAGGACACGACGCCAGCCGCGCATATCCGCCACCGCCGGCTCGAACGCTGTCGCCTCGACCTGGCCGACCCGCGCCTGTGGCAGCTCGCCATCCACGCTGTCGCCGCGCGCTGGGGCTTTCTGCGGCCCGCCGAGTTCACCCGCGCCTTCCGCACCGCCTACGGTCTGACACCCAGCGAGTGGCGCGAGCGCGAGGGGGACCTGGAACGGCACGCATTGCCAACCGGCTGACACGCCTCGCCATCGAACCGCACCGACGGTGGTGGAACGGTCGTATCGGAGCGCACGTCGGCCGTCGATCCGGAGTGCGCCTCCCGGTCGCGGGACTGAAGCGGTCCCGCCACACTCACGGAGGATCTGGATGCACCGTTCCGCCAAGCGCACCGCCACGGCTTTCCTGCTGGCCGCCGGCACCCTGATCGTGCCGCTGGCTGCCGCCGTCCCCGCCGGTGCCGCGCCCACGGACACACCCGCACTTGCCGCCTGCGGCGTGTCCTACAGCGACAAGGACAGCAGCACCTGGCACAAGAGCTCCGGGAACGGCGTCAACATGCGCAGCGGCCCGAGCACCGGCTGTGCGGTGCTGGGGATGTCCTACTCGACCCAGCTGATCGACTACCACTGCTACGTCTCGGCCAGTGACGGGACGTGGACCTACGCCCGCAACGACGCCACCGGGGTCAAGGGCTGGATCCGCGACGACCTCCTCACCGACAACGGCAGCAAGGTCCCCTGCTGACCGACCGCCCTCACCCGGCGTCGGACCGGTGGCGCGGCCACACCCGCGCCGCCGGTCCGGCGTCCATGACGCCGCCCGGGAGCTACACGCCGGCCCGGTCGGACGGGGGCCCCGCCGTCCGGACGGCCGACGTGGCGCGCAGGATGGACTCGACGCTCTGCCTGAGCACGGCCCGGCCCGGCCCAGGTTTCGCGGGTGCCAGTATCCCGCCAGCCACCGCACGTTGGCCGCCAGCACCGGATCCGGCGGCCCGAGCCGCCGGTACAACCCAGCCCACCTGCCCGCAGACCTCGGTCAGCGCCTGCGCGGCCCGCCGCGCCGCGTCCCCGCCCGCCCTGCTGCGTCCTGCCCCCGCGGCTTGCTGTCCGACGGCTTCGAGGATGGCCCGGGTGGGCAGTCCACGGCCACCCCGGTACGCTGATCCGCCCGTCTGGAGGGGAAGTTGGAAGGCCCTCAACGCGCCTGGTCCACCATCCTGACCGGCTCCCGGCTGACCATCCGACGTCCCGGCGACCTGACCTGGTTCGACAGCGAGATCGCCGCCACCCGCGAGTGGCGCCATCGCGTCCACGACCACGGCACCCTGCTACTGATCACCGGCCCGTTCACCAACGCCTTCGACTGCCGACCCGCCGCCGCAACAGGCCGGCTCTTCCTCCTCAACACACCGGTCCGACCCGCAAACGACACCTGACCCAGCTCCGCCTCCTGTAGCCGGGGGCGGTTCTTGCGGAGTGGGAAGTCGGCCGGGCCGACTTCCCACTCCAATCAGTGCGGCGCCGGTACGGGGTGACGGTGAGCCCGAACCGCCGAAGCCGGGGCGTCCCTGGCGGCGCCACCAGCGCCAGGCCGCCTCCACCTCGCCCCAGAGACTGCGGCGGTGGAGACGAGGCGGTGAGGCGAGGTGGTTGCGCAGGAAGTCGGGCAGGCCGACTTCCTGCGCAAGGGGCTGCGAGGGTTTAGGCGTGGTGGTCGAACTCGCCGGTCTTGATGCCGTGGAGGAGGGTGGCGAGGGCGGTGGGGGTGGTGCGGAGGGTGAGGTGGCCCTCGTCGGACTCGCGGAGTTCGACCGCGCCGCTGACCGTGCGGACCTCCAGGCACTCGTTGTTTGCGGCGCTGTAGCTGGACTTCTGCCACGCGGTGTCGGTCATCTGTGCCTCCGGGGGAGTTGGCCCCTTGCGCTGAGTCAGGCGCGAGGGGCGCTGGAGACGAGGTGGTTGCGCAGGAAGTCGGGCAGGCCGACTTCCTGCGCGAAGGGGGCTGCAAGGGTTCAGGCGTGGTGGTCGAATTCGCCGGCTTTGATGCCGTGGAGGAGGGCGGCGAGGGCGGTGGGGGTGGTGTGGAGGACGAGGTGGCCCTCATCGGACTCGCGGAGCTCGACCACGCCGCTGACCGTGCGGACCTCCACGCACTCGCTCGAAGCCCCGCTGTAACTGGACTTCTGCCACTTGGAGTCACGCATACTTGCCTCGCATTTCATCCCCGATGGATCGAATGAACTCGCGCGATTCGGCCTCGGAGAGGGCAACGGAGTTCAGATGCTCGAAGACGCTCCGGTGGCGACCCAGGCCTGCCTGGGCGTCGAAGAACATGCATCCGGCCACAGTATCCATCTGGAGTGTGGCGAGCTCGGGCACCGGTCCTTCGATGAACATGATGTTCTCGCCGCAGCCCGGGAACGTGTCGAGGTCAAACGGTACTACGCGTACTGAGACTCGCCTGGTCAGCGAGTCGTCGATGAGGTGGTCGAGCTGATCGGCGAGTACCCGAGGGCCGCCGAACTGCATTCGCAGCGCCGCTTCATGGATGAATGAGAAGTAGGGAACCCCGTTCTGGCGGACAGTGCCCTTTCGCTGCATGCGGAAGGCGGTCCTGGCGTCGAGGTCGTGGCTGGGGATGAAGGGAGCGAAGCGGGAGAAAACCGCTGCCGCATAGGCCTCGGTCTGTTGTAGCCCGGGGAGGTATGTCGTGGCCCAGGTCGAGATGCTCTGCGCGTTCGCCTCAAGCTCGGCAATCTCAAGAAAGTCAGTGGACAGGATCCCTCGATACTCCTCCCACCAGCCTTTCACTCGCTCCGAGGTCATGGCAGCCAACGCGTCGACCAAGGGTTGGTTGTCACACATGCAGACGGACGCGATGGTCCGCAGCCGCTCCGCGCTGATCCCGCCCTTTCCGCTCTCCATCTGTGTGATCTGTGCGGGCTGGATGCCGAGTTCGCGCGCCAGCTGACTGCCGCCGAGGCCGGCCTGCTCCCGCATCCTCCGCAGTTCGGTCCCGATCCGCCGCTGGCGAAGGGTTGGGTTCGGTCGTAGCGCCATGATGACCAGTCTGCCGCAGGTCGGGGCGGTGGAGGTGCCACGTTCGAGGGAACATCCCCATAGTCGGCTCAAAATTGAGCCCGACTGCGTTATGGTCGATCTCACCTCGATCCGACGGATCGTCAGTAACGCCTGCTAGCAAGCACCGCAGAGCAGCCACGCCCATCTCCGCTGGCCTGGCTCACGGCGACACATGTTCCGCCGGTTCCCCCTCACTCACGCCTCGGGAGAACTCCCATGCGTCACATCAACACGCCCACCATCGCCATCGCCCGGCACACCCTCCACAACACCATGACCCGCGTCGGCTGGGCCCCCTCCCTCATCTCCGACGCGCAGCTCGCCCTCTGCGAGCTCCTCGTCAACGCCTGGCGCCACACCGACACCCCCGCGCCGCTGGTCGAGATCATCTCCGTCGGCGACTCCCTCCGCGTCTCCGTCACGGACGAGAGCCCGGTCCTGCCCTCCGCCCCGCCGCTGGCCCTGCTCGCCGAGTCGGGGCGGGGCCTCCAGCTGGTCGAGGCCCTCACCCACCGCTGGGGCGTCGACCCCCACGAGCGTGCCAAGTCCGTCTGGTTCGAGCTGCTGAAGGACGCCGCCTGATGGTCTACCGCCCCGGCCGTCACCCGATGCTGCCGACCGACCCCCGGATCCGGTACTACACCGAGGACCACATCCGCGCCCTGCTGGACGAAGTCCGGGAGCGGGGGCGTGAGTTCGGCCTCATCTTCCCCTCGATCGACACCGACAGGACCATGGACGGCCGCGTCCTCGTCCGCTTCAACGCCGCGCCGGCCTCGACGCTGTTGAACCTCCTCACCCTGCTCCTCGACGCCGAACGCAGGACCTCGTGCGATACCTGATCGGGACGGCCTTCGCCGTCCTCCTCGCCCTCGCCTTCGCGACCGTCGCCCTGGGCGTCGTCACCGCCCTCCGCGCGGCCCCGACGCCCGACGAGGACGCCTGACCCGCCCGCCGCCCCGCCGCCCGCGCGCCGGGGGCTGCGGCACTGCTCCAGGCTCCGACAGGCCAACGGGCGGTCCATCAGAATGCGATGTGAGTCTTGACGGTGGTCGATCAGTCGGGAATCGTCGAGCAATCCGCGCAATCCACTGGCAAGAGGGGGCCGGAATGGCACTACGGTTGATCGGGATAGACCCCAACACGGGGGACGACGAGTGCCCGACCGTCTGGTACGACGACGAAGCTGACGAGATCGTCGTGCAGGGCTGGAAGGCCGAGGAGAAGCTGCGCGCCAAGTGCCTGGAGACCGGCAGCATCCCCGACACGGAGGATGTGGTCCGGCTACCGGCGCGGATGGCGCCGATCTTGAGGAAGGCGTGCGATGCCGCCGAAGGTGCCGACATTCGCTGACCAACTGGCCGCCGCCCGCTTCAGCGCGGTCCACTTGGAGATGCGTGACTCCTACAGCGTCGCCAAGGAGGTTGAGGCGTTCGCGGCGTGGCGGGACGGCTTCCGCCACGATCCTGACGACCGTGAGTCCTGGTGGCGGCCTTGGCTGGCTCTGATCGAGGAGACCGTCGCCCGGGGCGTCGAGGTCCGGCGCGTGCGGATCGTTTCCGAGCCGGTGTCGGAGTACATCCGGTTCGAGCACTCCGGTACCTTCACCAACATCGCTGCGGGTGAGCAGATCCGGTGGCTTCCCCGGCGGCAGGCGTCGGACATCGCCCTGCCGGGCAACGACTTCTGGTTGTTCGACGGCGAGTTGGTGCGGTTCAACCACTTCACCGGCGAAGGGGATTCCGCCGGGCCGTCACTCAGCGACGACCCGGCGGTCGCCCGCCTGTGCGCCACCGCGTTCGAGGCGGCCTGGGATCGGGCCGTGCCGCACGAGAAGTACACCGTCTGACCACGTCCGCACAGGCCACACAACAGTCATGCCAATCTCCCCGTCCTCCAGCGCCCAGGCTGCCCGCCTGGCCCTCGCCCTGCGCCTCGGCGAGTTGATGCGCGACGCAGGCCTGAAGGGCGGGGAGCTGTCCGCCCGCTGTGGCTGGCACCCGGCCAAGACCTCCCGCATCCTCAACGCCAAGGCCGCGCCGTCGGATTCCGACATCCGCACCTGGTGCCGGGCCTGTGGAGCTGACGACCAAGCGCCCGATCTGATCGCCTCCAACCGGGCGGCGGATTCGCTGTACGTCGAGTGGCGACGCATCACCCGCACAGGCCTGCGCCAGGCACAGGAAGCCCGGGTGCCGCTCTACACCCGCACCCGCCACTTCCGCGCCTACTCCTCCCGGGTCGTCCCCGGCGTCCTGCAGACGAGGGGGTATGCAGGCGCCCTGCTGCGCACGGTGGCCGATGTCCGTCAGACCCCGGACGACGTGGAGGCCGCCGTCGAGGCCCGGCTCGCTCGTTCCAAGGTCGTCTTCGAGGGTGGGCGCCTCTTCGTCGCGGTCATCGAGGAGTCCGTCCTTCGTTACCGGATCGGCGACGACGAGGTGATGGCCGGACAGCTCGACCACCTGCTCGGGGTCATGTCGATGCCGTCGGTTTCGCTGGGCATCATCCCGTTCACGGCCGCTCGCACCATGTGGCCCACGGAGACCTTCAACCTCTTCGACGACCGGCAGGCCGGGGTGGAGCTGTTGTCGGCTCAGGTCACCGTGACAGCGCCCAGCGATCTCGCCCTCTATGCGCAGACGTTCGCGCGCTTCGCAAACCTGGCTGTGTACGGCGCCGCCGCCCGCGCGCTGATCACCACCGCGATCGACACGTTGGAGTGAATGTCCGCAAATTCTTGCAACTTCTTTGAGTCGAAGCAGGGTTGGACCGTAGGTTTCACAGCGCCGCCGGGCAGTGCCCGGCGTCACCAGGTGCCCCAACAGCAGTCGGAGGAACCATGGCAACCGCAGCTGCACCCACCGACCCGATCGTCGGCCCGCTCCGGAACGTGCGCGACCACATCCCCGCCGATCTGTGGGACAAGCAGATCGGCCTGCTGAAGCGCGACTACCCCTACGACTCCGTCATGGCCGCCCGCGTCCTCGGCCAGGGCTACGCCTATCTGCTGACCGCGATGGCCCACCGCGGTGAACACCTGAGCCTCGGCCCCAGCGCGCTGGTGGACATCGGGGTCCACACGATCATCCTGGACACCGTCGCCTACGCCGAGCTGTGCCGGACCCACAACGACGGCCACTTCCTGCACCACGTGCCGGCCGTCGAGTTCAAGAACGACGGCACCGTGCTGCGCACCGCCCGACTCGTCGCCGCCGACGGCTGGGACGTGGACCTGCCGTTGTGGGCTGACGCCGCCAACTGCAGCCCCTGCCACCCCGGCAACGACTCGCACTGACCGGTTGATCGCGGTGGTCCCGGCCCGGCCGGGACCACCGCAACCCGGACGGGTGGTCTTCGCCCGAACCCCCGCGCCCGGACCCGCCGGGCACCAGGATGGCCCGAGTGACAACCCCACCCGCCCACCCCGCCGCGTCGGACCTCTGGCACCACTACGGCCGCGCCCGCGCCGACGCGGACCGGACCGTCCCCGACGCCTTCCCCTGGGTCTGGGCCCAGGACGGCGGGCCCGGAAGCGAGGTGCTGGGGGACGTCACCGGCCTCGTACTGGCCGACCTCGGTGCGGGCGCCGCCCGGCACGCCGCCCACCTCGTCGTCCACCATGCCCCGGCCCGGGTCGACGCCATCGACGCCTCTCCGGCCCAGCATGCGATGGCCCGCGACCTCTACGGCCATCTCGCGCCGCGCCTGCGAACCCTGCACGCCAACGCCATCGAACACCTGGAGGCGCACCCGGACGAGTACGACGTCCTCTGCTCGGTGTTCGGCGGTCTCGACTTCGCCGACCCCCGCCGACTGCTCCCCGCCGCCGCCCGCGCCCTGCGCCCCGGCGGGCTGCTCGCCGCCTCCACCCTGGGCCACTACGTCGGCGGAGCGCCCGCCGAGCCGGACGTCCGGCACGCCGACGTCCCGGCCCGCACCCCGGACGGTACTCCGGCGACGATGCGCCGCTGGGTCCTCCAGGAGCACGTCTGGACGAAGCTGCTGGACGAGGCCGGGTTCACCGCGATCGGCATCGACCGCCTCCCGCCCGCCACTTCGGGTGCCCGCTCGGCCGACACGCTGCTTCTCCGGGCCTACCGGCAAGCGTGAGGAAGGCCTTCACCAAGGCCCGCGAAGCCGGCGCGGCTGCGTGGCGGGCGGTGCCCGGGCGACGAGGCCCTCGGACGCGCGTGGCTGATGCCCCGAGCGCCCTCAACGGTCGTTCCGCCGGCCGCCGGTGGTCTTCGGCGGGGCGGCAGCCGTGGTGGGAAGGCGCACGGTGAACACCGAACCGGTGCCGGGCGTGCTGGCCGCGCGGACGTCGCCGCCGTGGATCTCGGCGAGCTTGCGGACGATGGCGAGGCCGAGACCGCTGCCGCCGGTCTGGCGGTTGCGGGACTTCTCGGCCCGCCAGAAGCGTTCGAACACCAGCGGCAGGTCCGCCTCGGCGATGCCGTTGCCGGTGTCGGCGACCTCGATGAGCAGGGCGTCGGCGTCCAGGCGGGCCCGCAGGGTGACCGTGCCGCCCGGCGGGGTGTGCCGGACGGCGTTGGCGACCAGGTTGCCCACCATCTGGCGCAGACGCACCGGGTCGGCGAACACCTCGTACCCGGCCGTGGCCGCGACCGGTTCGACGGTCAGGCTCACGCCCGACGCCCGTGCCCTGGCGCGGTGGGCGGTGGCGACCTGGGCGAGCAGGTCCCCGGCGTCCACGGCGCGGCGGTGCAGGGCGAGTTCGCCGGCGTCGGCGGCGGCGAGGTCCCGCAGGTCGTCGATCAGGTGCTGGAGCAGCAGGGCCTCCTCCAGCAGCGAACTCGTCAGGGCGCCGTCGGCGGTGACGATGCCGTCCTCGACGGCCTCCAGCCAGCCGCGGATGTTGCTGAGCGGGGTGCGCAGTTCATGCGCGATGTCGCCCACCATCGCCCGGCGCAGCTCCTCGAGTTGTTCGCGGCGCTGCGCCATGGCGTTGAAGGCGGCGGCGAGTCCGGCGATCTCGTCGCGGCCGGTCGTGGCCACCCGGGCGGAGAGGTCCCCCTCGGCCATCCGCCGGGCGGCGCGGGTGAGTGCGTTCAGCGGCCGGGAGAGCCGTAGTCCGACCGTCGTGGTGATCGCCACGGTGACGGCCAGGACCAGCGCGGCGACCTCGGCGACCCGCCCGCGGTGAGGGGTGGACAGGGTGGGGCCCGGATCCTCCGCCCCGGCGGGTGCGCCGACGAACAGCAGTACGGGCGGTGCCACGTACCGGACGAGTTGCTGCCGGCGGGAGTTGGCGAGGCAGGCGGAGATCACCTGTTCCTGAGCCGGGTCACGGGGCGGGGACCACCGCAGTGCCAGGGACAGCGTGACGGGCCGGATCTGCTGGCGCTCCAGGCAGGCGTTGACGAGTGCGGTGAGGTCGGCGAGGGCGGCGCTCTCGGTGCGGGTCGGGGCGTCCAGTACCAGGGGGGACGCGCAGCGTGTGGCGGGGGCCGGGCCGCCGGGGACGCTCACCACGGGGTGTCCGGCGGGGTCGTCGGTGACGGTCGCCTCGACGCCCAGTTCCGACCGCAGGCAGCCGGCCCGGGTCCGAGCGGCCTCCTCCATGGCCGTGCGCTCGGCGGTCGTCAGCAGGAACGGGCCCACGGCGCGGGCGTCGATCCGGTCGGCGGGGGCGTCGGGCAGCATGGCGGGATCGACGGAGAGCGGGTCGACGGTGGTGGTGGGGGTGTGGGGCAGGACCGTGTGGTCCGCGCCCGCGCCCGGGGCCGGCGCCGCGGACGCGGAGTCGATGACCGGATCGAAGCGCGGTGTGGCCAGCAGGATGCGTTGCCCGGTGTCGGCGGCGAGTCGCCGCACGGTCGACTCCGCGCCGGTCCAGTCGGGGTGGGTCGCGGCGTAGCCGAGCAGTTCGTGGTAGATCCGGACCTGGTCCGCGAGGGCCTGACGCCGCTCCTGCCTGATCACGCCCGTCGTGGTGCGGGCGGTCAGCCAGGCCGTCGCGGCGATGGAGCAGAGGGAGACCAGGGCGGAGAGGGCGAGCAGCCGGAGCAGCAGGCTGCGGTGCGGCGGGGTGTCACGACGCACCGCGCGGCCCCTCCGCGAGCTTGTAGCCGATGCCGTAGACCGTCAACAGGCGTGTGGGGTGCCGTGGTTGGGGCTCGATCTTGCGACGCAGGTTCATCACGTGGGTGTCGACGGTCCGGGTGGTGATGTACCGGTCGATGCCGTGCAGGTGCTCCAGCAGCTGGGCCCGGGTGAAGACGCGGCCGGGCTGGGCGGCCAGGACCTCCAGCAGCCGGAACTCGCCGGGTGTGCAGCTGACGGGACGTCCGTCCGCGGTGACCTCGTGGCGCAGGGGGTCGACGGTGAGGGCCCCGGCGGTCAGCACCGCAGGCGGCGCGGCGGCGGGGGCCGCCGCCGGCCGGGGCAGCGGGTGGGAGCCGCGGCGCAGCAGGGCGCGGACCCTGGCGACGAGTTCGCGGGGACTGTAGGGCTTGGTGAGGTAGTCGTCGGCGCCGAGGTCGAGCCCGAGCAGCAGGTCCTCCTCGGTGGTGCGGGCGGTCAGCATCAGCACCGGGACGGCGGATTCGGCGCGCAGGGCGCGGCAGACGTCGAGTCCGTCCATGACGGGCATCATCACGTCGAGGACCAGGAGCTGGGTGGGGCCGTTGCGGGCCTGCTCCAGCGCGGCGCGGCCGTCGTGGACGACGACCACGCGATGCCCTTCCCGCTCCAGGTACAGGCGGACCAGGTCGGCCTGCTTGGGATCGTCCTCGGCGACCACGACATGTGCGCACATGAGGATGATCGTAAGTCGCCCTCCGCGGGCACTCCCACCGGTTCCTCCGCGGGCACTCCCACCGGTTCACGACAGCCTCTCGACAAGTTCCTGACACCGACGGACCAGGGTGGGTGGAACCCGCCGGGGGGAGTGCCCCGGCCCCGCCTCCGAAAGGCTCCCGTGTGATGCCCTCCCCCCGTCCGGTGTCCCTCACCGCCCGCGCCCTCGGGGCGGCCCTGCTGCTGTCCACCGTCCCCGTCGTCGCGGCGACGGCCGCCACTCAGGGGCCGGCTCCCGCCGTGCCCGCCGTCACGGCGGCGGAGGTGATGCCGCACCTCCAGGCCCTGCAACGGATCGCGGACCGCAACGGCGGCAACCGAGCGCACGGCACCCGGGGGTACGCGGAGTCGGTGGCGTACGTGAGGCAGGCCCTGGACCGGGCCGGCTTCCGGACGCAGCTGCGCCACTTCTCCCACGACGGCAAGGACGGCTACAACCTGATCGCCGACTGGCCGGGCGGCGACCCGCATCACGTCCTGCTCTCCGGCGCCCACCTGGACAGCGTCCCGATGGGCCCGGGGATCAACGACAACGGCTCCGGCTCGGCGGCCGTCCTGACCACCGCCCTGCAGGTGGCCAAGGCCCAGCTGAAGCCCGAGCGGCACCTGCGTTTCGCCTGGTGGGGAGCGGAGGAGCTGGGGATGGCCGGCTCGGCGGACTACGTCAAGAACCTGTCCGCCGCCGACCGCAAGGCCATCGACCTGTACCTCAACCTCGACCAGGCGGGCAGCAGGAACGTCCAGCAGTACCTCGTGGTGAAGGACGCGAGCAACGGTGGGACCGCGGCCTTCCAGGCCTTCGAGAACTGGTTCGGCGCCCGGGGCCTCGCCACGTTCGACATCCCGCTGGACAGTTCCGACACCCAGTCGTTCGGGGACGCCGGCATCCCGTCGTCCGGGTTCAGCAGCGGCGTCTCGGACTGTCTCCACAGCGCGTGCGACGACCTCGCCAACGTCGACCCCGCGACGCAGGCGACCAGTACCAACGCCCTGATCGGCGTGGTGTGGCAGTTCGCCGCCATGACGCCTGCCGCCCCCGCCCCCGCCCAGTCCTGACCGCCCGTCCCCAGGAGCCGCAGATGCGCGCACCACTGAGCCACCACCGCCGCAAGGCCGCCACCCTGGTGGCGGCCACCACCGCCCTCGGTGTCGCCCTGGGCGCCGTCCCCGCGGGAGCGGCCGGGGCGGGCGACCCCTACTTCCCCGACGACGGCAACGCCGGCTACGACGTGGCGAACTACGACGTCCGGATCGCCTACGACCCGGCACGGCCCGACCTGTTGAAGGGCGACACGACCGTCACCGCCCGGGCCCTGCGGTCGCTGGACCGCCTCTCCCTGGACCTCAAGGGCTTCCAGGTCGCCTCCGTCACCGTGAACGGCACCCCGGCGAAGTCGTTCTCCCGCTCCGGCGCACACAAGCTGGACATCGAACCCGCCCGCCGCGTGGCCGGCGGCGCCACCTTCGCGGTGCGGGTGGTGTACGCGGGAACGCCCGACCCCGAGGGCTGGCACCCGCTGGTATCCGGCGGCGTCAACGCGATGGGCGAGCCGCACTCCGCGACCTCCTGGTTCCCGTCCAACGACCACCCGTCCGACAAGGCCACCTTCTCGCTCACCGCGACCGTCCCCGACGGTTGGACGGCCATCGGCAACGGCCGGCCCGGTCCGACCACCAGCGCGGGCGGTTCGACGACCTTCCGCTGGCGCGAGGACAAGCCGATGGCGACCTACCTCAGCACGGTCGCCATCGACAGGTTCACCGTCCACCGCTCGGAGCTGCCGGACGGGACGCCGGTCATCACGGCCTACGGCCCGGACGTGCCGATCGACGAGATGGCCAAGGCGACCGAGGCCCAGCAGCCGGAGATCATCGCCTTCCTGGCCTCGACGTTCGGCCCGTACCCGTTCTCCTCCGCGGGCGCCATCGTCCGTGGCGAGCCCAAGGTGTCGGGCATGGGCGCGCCGGCCCTGGAGACCCAGAGCCGGCCCACCTACACCAGCTACTTCTGGGACGCCGCGGCGGTCCACGAGATCGCCCACCAGTGGTTCGGCGACAGCGTCTCGTTCACCGACTGGCGCGACGGCTGCATCGCCGAATGCGTCGCCCAGTACGCCAACCAACTGTGGGAGGAGCACCAGGGCATGAACCTCGACACCACCTTCTACGCCCACGACATCGAAGAGAACAGGAACAACCCGGCGTACTGGTCCACCAGGCTGTACGACCCCGGCCAGGGCAACGAGCTCAGCGCGGCCCTCTACTTCAAGGGCTCCCTGATGATGCACGCCCTGCGGCGCACCGTCGGAGACGACGCGTTCTTCGGCACCCTCAAGCGCTGGACCGCCGACCATGCCTACGGCAACGCCTCCTTCCCGCAGTTCGAGGCCTTGGCCGCGAAGGTGTCCGGCAAGGACCTCAAGGGTTTCTTCGACGCCTGGGCCCACGGCACGACGATCCCGCCGAAGGAGTACCTCTACCCCGGCACCCTGGCCCCACTGGCCGGCGGATAGGCCATGTCCGACGATCGACCGCGCGCCCGGCGGGAACCGTTCGGACAGGCCCGGCGGTGCGCCTCGGCGAGCTGACGCGCGACGTCGTCGGAGTACCGGACACCCCATGGCGCAGGAAGTCGGCCGGGCCGACTTCCCGCGCGGGGTTATACGCTGCCGCCCCTGCCGCGCAGGAGGTCCGCGATGCGCGCGTCGACCTGCTCGGGGGCGTAGCCCCGCCACCTGATCCGGAAGGCCGGTACGGGCGGCGGCGCACCGGCTTCGGACAGAACCCTGAGGTAGTCGTCGACTTCGGGGCGGTCGTAGCCACGCCGCACCAGGTCGAAGCCGCGGAACTCCGGTGATGCCGACACCTCGCGGTCCTCCGATCCGGCCTGTTCGAAGCAGGTCGCCGGGATCGAGTCTGGTCCGCAGGACTCACCGGGCCGGGTGGCGCGCGAAGGGCGTCAGGCTTCTCGATCCTGTCACAAGGACTGCGTCGGGAGAAGCGGGACGGAGGATCCCACCCGCCTCGGCGCTGATCGTGGCAGGTCTGTTGCACACGAAGTGGCGCAGCTCACTGCCGCCCGGCGCGCGGCGTGATCGACTCACCCGATGCGCCAGTCCTCCACGCCCCGCCGTCAACTGACGGTACGTCAACTCGCCGCCGTCGCCGCCGCGCTGCTGCTCGCCGGCTGCGGCACCGCGACGACCGCGGCCTCCGGCGGCGGACCGGAGGCCTCCGGCAGCCCCGCGCCGTGCGGCACCCCGGTGCCGACCGCGCCCGGCGTGCCGCAGCCGACCAAGCTCGCCCAGGGCGGGGTGCGGATCACCGCCGCCGGCCCCGGCTGCGCCGAGTACGAGGTGACCAACCCGAATGCCGAACCGTACGACGTCACCGTGGTGTTCAGCCTCCGCTCGGCGGAAGGCGCCGCGTTGGACAACCGCTCCCGGACCGTCACCGGGCTCGCCCCCGGCGCCACCGAGAAGGGACGGCTCGACCTGAGCGCGCCCGGCACCCCCGGCCCGGCCGGCCTGCCCCGCCCGGCCGACACCCGCGCGTCGCGGGCGAAGCCCGAACTCCTCAAGGTCCGCAGCGTGCCTACCGCCGAGGCGCCCAACGCCGGCGGCCCCTGCCCGTCCTCCGGTCTGCGGCTGTACGCCGACGAGGGCGATGCCGCGATGGGCCTGCGCGTGGCCGGGCTGCACCTGCGCAACTGCGGCACCGCCACCGTCACCCTCGACGGCTACCCGCAGGTGCAGCCGCTCGACCTCGACCACCAGCCCCTCGACGGGGTGCGCGTCCTGCGCGGCGGCGCCGAGATCGCCACCGGTACCGGCGCCGACGACCCGCCCCGGCGGATCGACCTGCGCCCGGGGGAGGGCGCCCGCACCACCCTGGTGTGGCGCAACACCACCGAGGCCGGCGTCGGCGAACCGCAGAACGCCCCCTACGTCCGGGTGCGCGCCACCCCCGACGCGGCCCCCGTCATGGTCACCCCGGAACTCGACCTCGGCACCACCGGACGCCTCGGCGCCGGCGCCTGGGTCAGGGAGGACACCGGCGGCAAGCCGTCACCGACACCGTGACGACCGCGGGAGGGCCCGCCGCGCGGCTCAGTCGAGCCAGCCCGCACGCGAGTTCATGACCTCCGCGACCAGCGGGTGCCGGACCGCGTCGAGCGAAGCGGTGGCGAGCACCTCCGCGACCAGCTCCGCCGACCCGAAGACCTCGGTGGCGGACAGGTCGTTGTCCGAGTACACGAACCACGACCGGTCGACCGGCCACCAGTTGACCGGGAACGCGGACGGGAACCCGGGGGAGCCGATCCCGTCCCACAGCGCGAGCGCCTCGCGGAGCCGGCCGCGCCGCAGCTCCACCGGTTCGCCGAGGTTCTCCAGCGGGGGCTGCGCCCAGTAGCACTCGGTGTCCGGCCCGTCGGGGCTGAACCGGGCGAGCACCTCCACCAGGGCGCGCAGACTGTCCCGGTCCGGCGCTCCCGAGTCGGGCAGGGCCAGCCCCTGGAGCGGGATGCCGTCGAAGACCCGGGTGGAGGGGGTGAGGCCCCAGCTCCCCAGGGTCCGCCCCGCGCCGGCCAGCGGTTCCGCCCAGCGCGTGCGGCGGATCTCGCGGCCCGCGTCGTCGAGCTCCCGGAGTGCGTGGAGGATCCAGCAGTGGTCGGCGAATCCGACGGGTTCGTACCCGGTGACGGAATCGGTCACCAGGCCCCGGACGCGCGCCGTCTCCGGGTCGGTTTCCGGGTCGGTTTCGGTCAGTTCCACGAGGGCTCCAGACTCCGTTGCCGCAGGCCGTTGTCCACGCCCGCGGTCCGTGCCCGTTGTTTACGCCCGTTGTCCACGCCCGCGGTCCATGACCGCGGTGCGCGCGCCCTATGACAGGCCGCGCCGGAACCCGGTGGCCCGGCACGCTCCCCCGTGGCGTGCCGGGCCACCGACATGGAAACGGAATTCGAGATTCCGCTGCGCGGTGTTCCTCGACGAGGATGCCAGGGAGGCAATCCCGCCGTGTTGGCACTGCGTGGACAGTTCTTGGCATTGCGTGCACTGATCCGCGATTCCCGTCCGCTCGTGCGCATCGGGTGCTCATGATGCGGGGTTTTCGCGTCCGCGGCCCTGGTGCCGGCCCTGGTGCCGGTCGCGGTGCCGGTCGCGGTGCCGGTCGGGGCGTCAGTCGAGGGCGAGGCGCTTGTTGAGGGCCTCGCCCGAGGGGAGGGGGTCGATGAACCGGTGCAGGAAGGCGAGCATCGCGTCGGTGTCCAGGCCCTCGCAGGCGGCGTCCATCGCGCCGTAGAGGAACTCCTCGATCCCGGCGACCTCGGTGGCCAGGCGCTCGCCCTCGGGGGTGAGGCTGAGCTGGAGGTAGCGGCGGTCCGTGTCGTCGGTGCGGCGCTCGACCAGTCCGGCCGCGACGACGCGTTCGACCAGCCGGCTGGGGTTGGTGCCGCTCTCGCACACCAGGAGCTGTCCGAGTCCGTTCAGGCTCAGGGTGCCGTGCTGCTGGAGCAGGCGCAGCACCTCGGCCTGGGACGGGGTGATGCCGTGGGGTTTGAGGGCCTGGATCAGCAGCCGGTTGCCCTCGCGCTGGGCTGCCAGGATCGCGAACCGCAGGTGCTCGGCCTTACGCATCGATGTCCTTCCGGGGGGTCTGCAGGGAGGCGAGGAAGTCCTCGACCGCGGCGGCGTAGGTTACCGGGTGGGAGAAGCGGAACATGTGGCCGGTGCGCGGAAGCACGACCTCGCGGGCGTCGGGGATGCCCGCGAGCATGATCTTGGAGGCGTTCTCGCCGATCAGCACGTCGTGCGAGGGGGTCAGGAGCAGGGTCGGGACCTCGACCCGGCCCAGCGCGGCGACGTAGTCGGCGGTGAGACTGGCCCGCACGCGGGCGCCGAAGGACGCGGCCGGGGTGTTGGCGAGGAACAGCTCCCGGCTGCGCGCCTCGCTCCAGGGCACCTGTCCCTCGCCGTCGAACGGGGAGGCGAGGCGGTGGGCGTGGGCCCGCAGCGTCAGCTGCGTGTAGAGCGGGCCGCGGGCCCTGCCGATCACCCGCATCAGGGCCTTCCACGGCTTGGAGTCGACCGGGTTGGCCGCGAAGCCGCCGGACAGGACCAGGGCGCGCAGGCCCTTGGGGCGGCGGGTGGCGAGCGCGAGCGCGATGTTCGCGCCGAACGAGTCGCCGACCAGCACCCAGTCGTCCAGGTCCGCGACCGCCTCCTGTACGTGGTCGGCGTAGCGCTCGATGTCGTCGACGCCCTCGGGCAGGCGCAGCGTCCGCTTGGGCGCGTCGCCGTAGGGGGCGAGCTGCTCGGCGCTCCACGGGGCGCCGGAGAAGCAGGGGACGAAAACCAGGGTCGGAATCTTCTCTGAAGTACTCATACCGGACAGGTTACACGACATATGTGTTGTGACATATGTTGGCCCGGGATCGGGCCTGGGGTGGGCCGGGGGTGGGGCCCGGTGCGGGCGCCGCCCCACGCGGCCCGGGCGGCTACCCGCCGGCGGTCCCGGCCAGGGCGCTGAGGCGGTGATCGCGGGGGGAGAGGCCGTACGCGGCCTTGAAGGCGCGGCTGAACTCGGCGGCGCGGGGCAGGCCGCAGCGGGCGGCGACGGCGTGGACGGGCAGGTCGCGCAGCGCGGGGTCGGCCAGTTCGCGGCGGGCCCGCTCCAGCCGGCGGCGGCGGATGAAGGCGGCGACGGTCTCGCCGCCGGAGTGCCGGGTGAACAGGCGGTGCAGGTAGCTGACGGAGATGTGGTGGGCGGCCGCGATCATGGTGGGCGTCAGCTCGGGGTCGGGCAGGTTGCGTCCGACGAAGGCCCGGACGTTCTCGACCAGGGCCCGCTGCCGGGTGTCGTCGGGCACGGCGGCCTCGGCGTCCAGCTCCCGGGCGAGCCAGGCGGTCACCAGGTCGACCACGATGCCGCCCAGGCGGGGGCTCTCAGCCGGGCCCAGGGCGGCGGCCTGCCGGTCGAGGCTGAGGAGGAAGTCCGAGACCAGCGCGCCGGGTCCCTCCCGGGAGGAGAAGCCGCGGCCCAGCAGGTCCTCCAGCCGGTGCGGTGCCAGCGGCAGCAGGGCGATGGGGAAGTCGACGCCGACGGCCTCGACGCGCAGGTCCCCGGGGGCCTTGGCGGCGCGGGTGCCGAAGGACCGCAGGTCGAAGGGGTGGGAGCTGTCGAGCATGTGCACGTTGCCCGGCCCGAAGGTCTCGGTGTGCCCAGTGTCGCGGGTCAGGGTGAAGCCGCCGTCGAGCAGCAGGGTGATGTGGAAGACCTCCGGGTCCGAGTTCCGCACCCGGCGCGCGGTGCGGTGGAAGCGGGTCGGCGGGAAGGAAGTGCGCAGGAGCGTCACCGGGCCCAGCTCCAGGCGCCGCATCTCCGCCCGGAAGTCGTCGCAGTGCTCGCTGGTCACGTCGCTGTCCCGGGTGCGGCTGACCAGCTCCCGCCAGCAGTCGAACCGGTCCTTCACGGGTATGCCCTCGCTGCGGAACACGCTCTCCGTGTTCGTGGCCACCGTCCGCCCTTCCCTTCCCGGGGGCCCGCCCCCCTGACCGGCCGGGGCCCTCCCTCCCCACCCGGTGTCACCGGCACCTTGCAGCCGGTGACACCGAAACCTACAAGGTCGGGCCGGAGGAGGTCGGTCCGGGTGTGGGCCCGGCCGCACCCCGGCCGCTCCTCCGGGGGCGGCCGCCTCCCGGCCGCACCGGGTCCGGCCGCGCCCCGGTCAGTCGGCCTCCGGCGCGCCGAGGGCGAGGGTGAAGCTGAACCGGTCGCCGCGGTAGAGGGTGCGCACCTGCTCCAGGGGGCGCCCCGCGGCGTCCAGGCTGCGGCGGTGCAGCAGCAGCATCGGCAGCGCCGGCGGGGTGCCGATCAGCAGCGCCTCGCGCGGGGTGGCCAGCACCGTCTCGATCCGCTCGTCGGCGGCGCCGATCCGCACCCCCTGCCCGCGCAGGTAGCCGTAGAAGGACCCCTCCGGGTCGAAGTCCCGCTCCAGCGCGGGCACCCGGGCGACCGGCACGTACGTGGACTCCAGCCCGACCCGCTCCTCGTCCGCGCGCAGCACCCGCTCCAGGTGCCACAGCGGCTCGCCCTCGGGGACCTCCAGGCACCGGGCCGTCGCCGCGTCGGCGGGCAGCCGGTCCAGGGCGATCAGGGTGCGGCCGGGGCGCAGGCCCTGGCGCGAGACGCCCTCGGTGTAGCTGTTCAGGGACAGCGGCTGCTCGATCTTCGGCCCGGCCACCACCGTGCCCCGGCCCTGCCGGCGCAGCCGCCCCTCCAGCAGCAGCTCGCGCAGCGCCTGGCGCACGGTGGCCCGGGCGACGCCGTGACGCTGCGCCAGATCGGCCTCGGTGGGCAGCCGCCCGCCCGGGCCCAGCTCGGCGATCAGCTCCTCCAGGCGGGCCTTGACCAGGTAGTACTTGGGCACCCGGCCGTGCTCGGGGACGCCGGCGCGGGCGGGCTCGGGGACGGCCCGGGGGATGGGGTGGTTCACCGCGCAAGCCTACCGAGCGCCCCGCCGGCCGGACGGGCACCCCGGGGCCGTTGGTCACGGAAGCATAACGGGTCTGGACTGAATTTCGGCGGTTGTTCATACAACCGTGGATTCGGTGAGGGGTCTGCCTCGCCCACCCGACCCATCCTCACTCCCGGTGCGACCGCACCGCACTGACGACCAGTTGGGAGCCCCTCCGTTGCGCACCTCCCGCCTCACCTCCCGCCTCACCTCCAGCCCCGCCTCCCGCTCCGCCTCCCGCTCCGCCTCCCGCTCCGCCCGCTCCGCCGCCCTCGCCGCCGTCACGGTCGCCACCACCGTCGCCGCGCTGATCCCGCTGTCCGCCGCTTCCGCTTCCGCTTCCGCCGCGACCGTCGCCGGCCCGTACCAGGGCCTGCCGAACGGCACCAAGCAGGCCAAGACCCTGGTCATCGGCGTCGACGGCACCCGCTACGACAAGCTGCTCACCGCCGACGCCCCCAACCTCAAGGCCCTGATGAACGGCGGCATGACCGCCACCGGCAACCTCTACGCCAACCCGCTGGCGCCCACCCTCTCCGGCCCCGGCTGGTCGACCATCGCCACCGGCGTGTGGCCCGACAAGCACCAGGTGAAGGACAACGCCTTCACCGGCTCCCGTCTCGACCTCTACCCCGACTTCGCCACCCGTCTGGAGAACGCCGACCCTGGCAACTCCACCCTGGTGATCGGCTCCTGGAACCCCATCGCCGGCAATGTCTTCAACGGCCGCGCCGACCTGCGCCTGCAGGAGAGCGAGAACGACACCAAGACCGCCGCCGACGCCGTCGACCACCTCTCCCACGGCAACCCCGACACCACCTTCCTGCACTTCGACCAGGTCGACGAGGCCGGCCACAACCACGGCGGCACCAGCCCCGAGTACGCGGCCGCCCTCCACTCCGCCGACGCCCTGGTCGGCCAGGTCCTCCAGGCCGTCAAGTCCCGCCCCACGTACGCCTCCGAGGACTGGCTGATCATCGTCACCACCGACCACGGCCACACCGACGCCGGCGGCCACGGCGGCAACAGCGCCAACGAGCGCCAGACCTTCCTGATCGCCAACGGCACCGGCTACACCCCCGGCTCGCGCCGCTACGACGTCAAGCCCGTCGACATCGCCCCCACCGTCCTCAAGCACGAGGGCGCCGCCGTCGACCCGGCCTGGAAGCTCGACGGCCGCCCGATCGACGAGATCGTCCCCGACGCCTTCGACACGCTGCGCCCGAGCCTGCAGACCCGTGCTGACGAGAGCGGCATCCCGGCCACGGTGAAGGGCTGGACCCACACCCCGCCGGCCGGCTGGAGCATCGACAACTCCCGCATGCCCAGCGGCGGCGTCACCGAGTGGCGCGGCTGGACCTTCGCCACCGACGAGTTCTGGACCGCCGCCCAGCTCGCCCAGTCCCGCGAGACCAACGTGCGCGCCCGCAACGTGTTCGCCGTCGCCGACTCCGACGAGTGGGACGACAAGGCCCACGGCGCCGGCCAGTTCGACTCCACCCTGGTCGGCCCGGCCTACCCGGTCTCCGGCGCGAGCCGCGGCGTGCTGTCCTTCGCGACGAACTACAAGATCGACGGGCCGCAGACCGGCGACGTCTACGTGGTCTTCGACAACGGCGCCCCGCAGCTGGTGAAGTCCTACCGCAGCGACCTCAACACCGTCGAGAACCTCCCCGTCGCCGTCCCCGCCGGTGCCACCAGCGCCCGCTTCCAGTTCCGCTACACCGGCACCAACAGTGCCTTCTGGACTGTCGACCAGGTCGCCTTCACGGCCTCCTGAGCCGGACGGCGCGCGGGCGGGGGAGGGGTGCCGGGCCCCTTCCCCGCCCGCTGCCGTCCCGCCGCCCGTCCGCCGTCCGCCCGTTCGCCCGTCCGCCCTCCCCGCCCCGTCCGGGCGGCCCAGCCCTTGCATTGGCCCGCGTATGCAACTATTGTTTCTGCATATAAGGCGCGTCTGCACTGATTGCTCGGCCCGGGCGCGACACCTGGCGGGCCCACCCTCCCCGTGGGCGCCCGCCCGCCCCCCAAGGAAATGACATGTCCCTGAAGAAGATCCTTCCCGGCAAGCTCGGCTTCGGCACCGCTCCCCTCGGCAACATGTTCCGCGCGATCCCCGACGTCGAGGCCCTGGCCACCGTCGAGGCGGCCTGGGAGCAGGGCGTCCGCTACTTCGACACCGCCCCGTTCTACGGCGCGGGCCTGTCCGAGCAGCGCCTGGGCGAGGTGCTCTCCACCAAGCCGCGCGACGAGTACGTGCTGTCGACCAAGGTCGGCCGCGTCATCCTCGACGAGCTGGAGGAGGGCGACCGCGACCTCGGCGAGAAGGGTGGCCTGTTCGAGCACGGCAACCCGAACAAGATGCTCCACGTGTGGACCGCCGAGGCCACCGAGCGCTCCATCGAGGACAGCCTCAAGCGCCTGGGCACCGACCGCCTGGACATCGTCTGGGTCCACGACATCGCCCAGGACTTCCACGGCGACCAGTGGCTGGCCAAGTTCGAGGAGGCCCGCACCGGAGCCTTCCGCGTCCTGTCCCGCCTGCGCGAGGAGGGCGTCATCAAGGCCTGGGGTCTGGGGGTCAACAAGACCGAGCCCATCGAGCTCACCCTCGCCCTCGACGAGCCGCGCCCCGACGGCTTCCTCCTCGCCGGCCGCTACACCCTCCTCGACCACGACCACGCCCTCCAGCGGCTGCTCCCCATGGCCCAGGAGCAGGGCGTGGACATGGTCGTCGGCGGCCCCTACAGCTCCGGCATCCTCGCCGGCGGCACCCACTTCGAGTACCAGGCCGCCCCGCCGGCGATCATCGAGAAGGTCGCCCGCCTCAAGGACCTCACCGCCCGGCACGGCGTGTCCATCAAGGCCGCCGCCCTCCAGTTCTCCCTCGCCCACCCCGTCACCGCCGCCGTCATCCCCGGTGCCACCAAGCCCAGCCGCATCGCCGAGGACCTCGCCGCACTCAACGAGACCGTCCCGGCCGCCTTCTGGACCGACCTGCGCGCCGCCGGCCTCGTCAGCCCCGCCGCCCCGCTCCCGAACAACGCCTGACCACCCCCACCCCCCCCACCCCCACCCCCCGCCACCCTCATCGCAGCACAGGAGAAACGACCATGGCCTCCACCTCCGTCAGCCGCATCGTCCGCGCCACCCCCGAGAAGGTCTGGGCCCTCATCGGCGGCTTCGACGCCCTGCCCGACTGGCTGCCCTACATCCCCGAGAGCGTCGCCTCCGAGGGCGGCCGCGTCCGCAGCCTGAAGAACCCCGAGGGCGAGGTCATCGTCGAGCGCCTCGTCGACTTCAACGAGACCGAGCGGCACTACAGCTACGCCATCCTCCAGGCCCCCTTCCCGGTCGACGGCTACGT
Organism: Kitasatospora sp. NPDC096204; assembly: GCF_044763205.1. Taxonomy (NCBI): domain Bacteria; kingdom Bacillati; phylum Actinomycetota; class Actinomycetes; order Kitasatosporales; family Streptomycetaceae; genus Kitasatospora; species Kitasatospora sp. NPDC096204. Next base: position 22,350 of record NZ_JBIWFT010000007.1, on the reverse strand, counting down.
CTCCACCATCCGCGTCCACGCCGTCCCCGGCCGCGACGACGTCGCCGAGGTCCAGTGGTCCGGCCGCTTCAACCCCAGGGGCGCCACCGAGCAGGAGGTCGTCGACCTCTTCCACGGCATCTACGCCGACGGCCTCGACGCCCTGAACAAGACCCTCGCGGGCTGAACCCCGCAGGGCCCCACCCCGCCGGCGCCGCGGCGGTCCGGACACCCGGGGATCGGCTGTCCGGACCGCCGCGTCCGCTACGCACCCGCGGTGCGGGCGGCCGTCCCCTTCCGTGGCGGCGAGGCGCCCCCGCCGGCCCGCGACGCCTGGGGCCTGATGGACTTCTTCGACTACGACGCCGAGCGCTTCCAGGAGTTCGTCGCCCTGATGGGCGACCGGACGTACGAGGTGGTGGACCGGGCCTGCCGGCGGATCGGCGCGTCCGTCCCGGACCTGGCCAGGATGGTGCTGCTCAACGACAACCGCGGCACCTGACCAGGCCGGCCGACCGGTTCGGCGTCCCGGTGGAGCGCGCCAACCTCGAAATCGCCCTGGAACGCGGCCACTTCGGAGCCGCCGACCACCTCCTCGACCTCCATCGCCACCGCGCCTCCGGGCAGCTCGGCGACGGCGACCTGATCGCCCTGGCCGGCATGGGGCGCGGCATGCACTGGGCCTGCACCCTCCTGGAGTGCTGACCGGCCCCCGACGCCGGGTGCCCCCTCCGTTCCCGCGGTGGCGATCCTCAACTGACGTGAACAACCGGAAGGTTGGTCGTGCACATGGGCTGTTGCGGGTGGCCGGTGCGTCCCTATACTGCCGTTGCCCGACGGCCGGAACCGGCCACGGGCATCCGCTGCCGCGCCCGGCCGGGCCGCCCGGCCGGCCCGTACGAGGGAGAACCGATCATGGTCAAGCACTACCTCAAGTACGCCTTCAGCACCCTCACCGCCGCGATGTTCCTCCACATGGTCTGATCCGACCCAGGATCCCACCGACGACCCGACCGAGGATCCGACCGACGACCCGACCGATGGCCTGATCCGATCGATCGCCCGATCCGATCGGCGCTCCGGCCCCGGTCGACCCCGGCCGGGGCCGGGTGGCCACACCGTCCGACCCTGGCCCGGGGAGCCCGCATGTTCGCGACCGCGCTGAGCCAACTGCGCTACGGCGCAGCCATCCTGACGAACCGCCGGATACGGCCGAAGGACCTGGAACGCCTCGCCCGCGACCTCGTCGCCACCATCGCCGAGTTCGGCGAACCCGGCGAGGACTCCGTCCTGCTGCCCGGCCGGACCGGACCCGTCGACCCGCGGGTACGGCGCGAGGTGGCCCGGCGCAGCCTGCGCGCCACCGCCCGCACCGCGGCCCGCCACACCGCCCACTACCGCCGACAGTTCGCCGAACTCGACCTCGACCCGGCCACGTTGGAGCCCGAGGACTGGCCACGCGTCCCCGTCACCCCCAAGCAGGCCCTGCGCGCCCTGCCCGCCGCCTTCGTCTCCGATGCCGCCACCCCCGCCCTGATGGCACTCACCACCGGCACCAGCGGCACCCCCACCGCCGTCTGGTTCTCCCGCGCCGAACTCGAGTGCGCCATCGCCTTCAGCACCATCTCCGCCGTCCTCGGCCTCGGCCTGCGCCCCCGCCACACCGTCGCCTACGCCGGCTGCTCCCGCGCCACCATGCCACTGGTCAACGCCGAGGAGTCGGCCACCCGCGCCGGAGCCGGCTTCGTCCAGTTCGGCACCGTCGGCCCCGCCGTCGCCCTCGACCGCCTCGCCGCCCCGCTCGGCCTGCCCGGCAAGGACCCCCGGATCACCCACCTGACCACCTCCGCCTCCTACCTGGCAGCCCTCGTCCAGCAAGCCGAACACCACAAGTGGCGGAGCGCCGACTTCGGCCTGCGGTCGATCAGCGTCGGCGGCGAGGTGCTCTCCACGCCCCTGCGCCGCCGCGCCGAGGCGGCCTTCGGCGCCACCGTCACCTCCGCCTACCTGATGACCGAGATCCTCCCCGCCGGCGCCACCCCCTGCACCCAGGGCCACCTCCACCACACCACCGAGTTCGGGCACCTCGAAGTCCTCGACCCGCTCACCTGGGAACCCACCACCCCCGGCGCCACCGGCACCGTCGTCCACACCCCCTACGTGCCCTACCGGGACTGCACCCTGCTGCTGCGCTACGCCACCGGCGACCTCGTCCGCCTCCCCGCCGAGCCGCCCACCTGCGAACTCGCCCACCTGCCCGCCACCTCCGAGATCCTCGGCCGCTGGAACGGCCCGCTCAGCCGCACCGTCACCACCCGCGACGTCCTCGACCTCGTCGAGGCCGAACCCGAGGTCCCGCTGCCCGCCCGCCACGCCCTCACCGAAGGCCCCGACGGCCCCGACGGACCCGCCCGCCTGCACCTGCTCGTCGACCGCCTGCCCGCCACCGCCCTGCACGGCCGCCTGGAAGACCGCGCCCACGCCGCCGGACTGCGCCTGTGCGACATCGTGCTCCACGAGGACCGCGCCGCCATGCCGCCCACCGCACCCGTCCGCGCCGACCTGCGCGAGCACACCTTCGACACCCTCGACAGCCACGGCAACCCCAACGACCCAAGCCGGCAGAGGAACTGAATGGACGTCAGCCCCAGCGCCCTGGCCGCCCTCAGCGCCGCCGTCGCCGCCGAGATCACCCTCGCCGCCCGCTACCTCGCCCGCATCCGGATGCCCCGCCCCCCGGTCGGCGTCTACACCGGCGCCGACGTCGCCGTCCTGTGCGCCGGCGTCGTCCTCGCCCCACTGCTCTACACCGCCCTGCCAGGCGCCGCCGTCTCCGCCGTCTTCGGCCTCGTCGGCTGCCTCGCCGTCCAGTTCACCCTCGCCCCGCTGCTCGCCACCACCCGGCTGCGCGCCACCCCCTGGTCCTGGGCCGCCGCCCTGACCGCCACCGCCGCCACCGCGACCGCCGCCCTCACCGGCCACCCCGGCGCCGCCCGGGCCGGCAGCGACCTGATCATCGCCACCGCCGTCATCGGCGTCGCCAACCTCTGGACCCAGAGCGGCATGCGCTCCACCCACGTCGCCGCCCTCGCCGCCGTCCTCACCGGCTACGACCTGGCCGCCACCACCCTCACCGACACCACCACCCGCTTCTTCGCACAGGTCCAGGACCGCCCCTTCGCCCCGATGCTCGCCCTCACCGGCGGCCCGGCCCCCGTCGCCGTCGGCCTCGGCGACCTCCTGCTGCTCGTCCTGTACCCGCTGGTCGCCGCCAAGGCCCACGGCCGCACCGCCGCCTGGGCCGCCGCCCTCACCGGCCTGCTCACCACCAGCGCCGTCAGCGCCTGCTTCGCCGCCGGCTGGCTCACCACCGGCTTCCCGCTGCTCACCGCGCTGGGCCCGCTGATCGTCGCCCAGCACCTCTACTGGCGGCGCCGCTGCGGCGGCGAGCGCACCACCGCCCAGTGGCGCGAGGGCCACCGCCTCCCGCTCCCGGCCGCGACCCACGCCGAACCCGCCGCAGTGCTCGCCGAGTCGGCCAGGCCGACTTCCTGTGCAGCCAGTGGACGAGCTACGCCCAGGCCAGGACGGGGCCGAGCTGAAAACGCGGCCCCGCCCCGAACGACGACCTGAGATCGAGGCGGGCAGGCTTTTCGAATACGAGGAATCACCAGAAGCGAAATCTTCCAGGGCGGGCTCGTGTGCGAGCACACGAGCCCGCCCTGGAAGAGAGCTTGGGCGGTCCCGGCCACTCATGGCCGGGGCCGCCGAGCGCAGACCCAACCGTCTGCTGCGCAGGAAGTCGGCGGGGCCGACTTCCTGCGCTCATGGGCGGGTTGCGCGGGTTCGGCAGTGGGTGAGGGCGTAGGTGATGCGGCGGTCGGAGGGGAGGGTGGTGGCGAGGAGTTCGCCGGCGGTGACGAGGGTGGTCCAGTAGAGGGCGGGGTTGCCGGTGCGGGGGAGGGGGTGGGCGGCGGCGAGGGAGAGGTAGGCGGTGGTGAGGTTGCCGGTGGTGAACCAGCGGGTGAGGCCGTGGCGGTGGCCGGGGCGGATGCCGCCCATGGCGTCGACGGCGGTCAGGAAGTGTTCGACGACGGCGAGTTCGGTGTCGGTGAGGGACTTGGGGATGTCGAAGACGCCGAGGGCTTCGAGGAGTTCGCCGGTGTCGCTCGCGGCGTCGGGGTGGTGCTCGGCGAGGAGGGCGTCGTAGCAGTCGGCCAGGCGGCGGGTGGTCTCGGCGCGGGGGATGTCGAGGGCGAGGCAGACGGCTCGGGCGACGGGCAGGGGGCGGTGCCCGAGGCGGGCGAGGAGGGCGTAGGTGGCGGCGGGGGTGGCGCCACGGGAGAGGGTGTGGCGGGCGAGGGTGGCGAGGTTCACGGCGATGGTCCTTCAGACGGCGGGGGCGATGAGGGCCCAGACGAACTTGCCGATGCCACAGGGGCGGGAGGCGCAACCCCAGCGTTCGGCGAGTTCGCTGACGAGGAACAACCCGCGCCCGTGCTCGTCGTCGGGGGCGGCGGCGTGGACGGAGGGGAGAGCGGTGCTGGCGTCGTGGACTTCGAGGCGGAGGCGGGAGCCGGTGAGGGCGAAGCGGATCTCGATGTGGCGGTCGTCGGGCGCGTCGGAGTGCTGGACGGCGTTGGCGAAGAGTTCGCACAGCAGCAGCTCGGCGGTGTCGCAGTAACGGCCCCCGGAGGGCAGCCCGGAGAGGTAGGCCCGGAGCAAGTACCGGGCCAGGGGTGCAGATTCGGTCCGCGGGTCGAGGCGCGCGACGAACATGCGGGGGCGGCGGGACGTGAGCATGAGGGAGCACCTCGAAGGGGCGGAGAGTGGGGATCAGTCGCATCACTACTGGTACTGCTGGTGATTGAGTGATGACGAACAGTCAACAGACCCACCCTGTGGTCGGCTATGGTCGAGCCGGCCCGGGAGGTTGAAACCCTTGAAACCTGCCTGCAAGGGGGAACTGTCGTGCGAACCGACCGTGTGCCGAACCGCAAGCTCGCCTCGTTGATGACCGAAGCAGCTTGGGGAAACGGCGAGTTGGCACGGGCCGTCAACCGGACCGGCACTGAGACCGGGCAGCGGCTGAAGTACGACGCTTCGGCCGTCTCCCACTGGCTCGGCGGCACCTCGCCTTCGGTGAAGGCCCTGCCGGTGGTGCTGGAGACGCTGGCGCGGAGGCTCCGGCGGCCGATTACCGCCTTCGAGGCCGGATTCCGCGAGATGCCTACTCCCGTTGACCAGTCGCCGGATACGGTGTCAGGACTGATTGACCTGGGGAGCCTCGACATGGACCCATCCCGGCGCGGAGTACTCACGGCCGGCCTCTACTCGGCGGCCCTGACCATTCCGGGCTGGCCCGACCTGGTGGGCCGCTTCGAGAGGCTGCGGACCGACCCGCACCTACGGATCGGCATGGCGGAGGTCCAGACCGTCACGGCGATGACCGAGCGCATCAGCGACCTGGACGACCAGTTCGGCGGCCGAATGGCCCGCCCGATGGCTGCCTCGTTCCTGGTGAACACGATCGTCCCGTACCTGCGGGCGGACGCAAGCGAGGACGTCCGCAGGGCGATGCTGTCGGCTGCCGCCGACCACTGCTACCTGACCGGCTACATGGCCATGGATGAACGCCACGACTCCCTGGCCCAGCGCTACTACCTGAAGGCTCTGGAGCTGGCCGGGCACGCGGGCGACCACCTCACGTACTGCACCACCCTGCGGGGCATGAGCGTCCAGGCCGTCGATCTCGGCCACGGCAGTACCGCCCTGCGGTTCGCGGACGCCGCCTCGGCCGCTTCGCCACAGGCCGGCCCCCGCATGAGGGCCTTCCTCGCCGGCCAGCAGGCGCATGCCACCGCCCAGACCGGGGACAAGGCCGGAGCCCTGTACCACCTGCGGATAGCGGAAGTCGCGATGGAGCAGGCCGAGTCCAAGGCAAAGGCATTCGGCTCCTACGATCCGTCCTCCCTCGCGTACCACGAGGCCAAGGTCCGCTGGGAGCTCGGGGACAAGGCCGGTGCGATCACCGCGATGGAGGCATCCGACCGCCTGCGGTACTCCGTGTACGTGCGCAACCGGGTGCGGATGACCGGCATGCTCGCAGAGTGGAAGTTGCAGGCCGGCCGGCTCGAAGAAGCCTGCGCGGACTGGCACCGGGCCCTCGACGACTACCCACACGTCCAGTCCGGCCGAGCCGACGACCGCTTCCGCTCGATGCTCTCCGCGACCAGGCCGCACCGCCGCAACCCCCATGTACGCGGGCTCCTCGAGCGCGCCCGCCCCATGGCGGGCCGCCAAGGGTCAACGCGAACGGTACGGGAGGCCATGGCATGACCAGCGATGAACCGAGCGCGCCCGTGCAGGCCGCATCTGCTCCCACAGGTGAGGACTACTCGGGAGTCTGGATCAGCCACTACGAGTTCTTCAGCAGCAGCCGGGAGAACACGTTCACCGGCCTGCACCACGTCGTGCTGTCCCAGCACGGGAACCGGATCACCGGCCGGTACCTCCCCGGCGCGTCGTCCAATCCCGATTCACCGCTGTCGTTCGACCTCACTGTCGATCGGAACGTCGTGACGGGCTCGTGGGTGGAACAGACCGCGCAGGATGGCTACTACCAGGGGGCCAGGTACCACGGCGCCATTCAGCTGCTGGTCGATCCGACCGGGCGCCGGATGGCCGGCAAGTGGGTCGGCTTCGGCAAGGAGTTCGACGTCAACTCCGGGCCCTGGGAGCTGCGTCTGCTGGACAGGTCCACGGCTGACGACGTCCTGGGCCGCTACAGCGTGCCGCCGGAGGCGTAGCACCCCAGGAGGAACCGGCATGGCGATCGAGGCGGAGCTCAAGGCTGTCGTACGCGACCCCGAACTCGTCCTCGCACGATTGGAGAAGTCGTACGGCGCCGGGCGCGCCGAGGTGTACCGCGACACGTACTACGACGCCCCGGACGGCAGCCTGACGGGAGCCGATCGCGAGCTGCGGATCCGCACCGTTCACGGGCCCGACGACACTCGCACCGTGCTCACGTACAAGGGCGCGCGGGTGGACGAGGCGTCCGGGTCGAAGTGGGAGGCCGAGACCCGGGTGGAGGACGCCGAGGCGGCCGACGAGATCGTCCGGGGCCTCGGCTTCACCCCACGCATCCGGTTCGAGAAGCGGTGCCGCAACTACGACTTCGAACGCAGCGGTCGGCGCTTCCTCGCGACGCTCGTCCGCGTGCCGGAACTCGACGCGACGTTCATCGAGGTCGAGACCGCTGCGGCCGCCCAGGATGGCCTCGGAGCGGCGCTGGACGCCGTGCGGGCCGTGCTGGCGGAGCTCGGGATCAGTGAGGACGACCTGACAACGGAGCTGTACACGGACGCGGTGGCCGCAGCTCGTACCTGATCTCGGGGGAGCGTGGGCGGCCAGTGTGTGTCACGCCTGCGGGCTCTCCTTGATGGTGACGGCCTTTCACAGCAGTCCCGTCGAGAGCTGGAGTCTGTGCACTACGGTCTTCGGGTAGGCGGCTACAGCAACGACCGATCCAGCAGCGGAGGACAGCCATGACGGACGACAAGCAGGTGAGGGGTACCGCGAGCTACCTGTTCGAGGCGGGCGTGCTCAAGCGGGCGAAGCGCCAGGGCTGGTGGATCGCCGGCGTCAAGGACCCGGAGTCGGTCGCGGAGCACTCGTTCCGGACGGGCATCATCGGCGCGGTGCTCGCGATGATGGAGGGCGCCGACCCGGCCAAGGTCGCCCTGCTGTGCCTCTTCCACGACACCCAGGAGACCCGGGTCGGCGACATCCCGCACGTCAGTCGGCGCTACCTCACCGCCGCGTCGAACGAGCGGGTGACCGCCGACCAGGTCAGCGCCGCTCACCCGGCCGTCGTTGCGGGACTCCAGGCCCTCGTGGAGGAGTACGAGAACGCCGAGAACTTGGAAGTCACCGTCGCCCACGACGCGGACAAGCTGGAGTGCCTGATCCAGGCCGTGGAGTATCGCGAGCAGGGATACCAGAACGTCCAGCCGTGGATTGACAGCAGCCTCGGCAGCCTCAAGACCGAGTCGGCCCACGCCCTCGCCGAGGCCGCGCTGACCATGACGTCCCTGGAGTGGCAGAAGGTCTACCTCACGTGATGCTGCCGGCACTCGCCGGTGTGTCGAAGCACTACCCGGGCGAGCCGAAGCCGGGCTATGTCGCCGATTGGGCCGATCTGCCGTCGTGGCGGCAGGAGACCGATGCATCATGCTTCCCGCTCCCGCCCAGCCAGGGATGGGGGCGCACTTGATGCGGGGGTTGCGGCTTCGCACGGGAAAGGTTCGCGCTCTGTGTAGTCGGTGTGCTACTTTCCGCATCATCAACAGAACACAGGAGACCCCGGCGGTGCGCCAACACCCCGGGGTCGGGCACCAGGAGCGAGCAACTCCAGATGCAGATTCATCGTAGCGTTCACACGCGCGCGTTCACCGTGCTTCCCAACGGCCTGTTGCAGGACCGTCGGCTCAGCTACACCGCCCGCGGCCTCCTCGCCGACCTCCTCTCCCGCCCCGACGGGTGGCGGGAGGACGGGCGGCAGATGGCGGACAGCAGTCCGCAGGGGCGGGGCGCCGTCCGGCGGGCGCTCAAGGAACTGAAGGACGCGGGGTACTACCGGGTCGACACGGTCCGGAGGGCCGACGGAACGGTCCGGTCCGAGGCCCATGTCTTCGACACCCCTCAGCCCGCACCGGCTGCCACCCGCCCGGCTTCCGGTGGGCGAGGGACCGGCGGCGCTGTCACCCCTCCCGTAAAAGACCCGGGACAAGAACCCACCCTCCCGGATGAACGGACGCGGGCGGCCGTGGCCACCCTGTTCCGGGCGATCAGGCCCGAACCCCGCCTGCGCCTCGGCGAGGCCGAGGCGCAGGCGCTGGCACCGCTCGTCGCGCAGTGGCTGGAACGAGGCTGCAGCGAGGCCGAGTTGGCCCAGGCCCTGATCCCCGGACTGCCGCAGCCGATGCACTCCCCGGCGGCGATCCTCCGGGACCGGCTACAACGCAAGCTGCCACCGGAACGCCCCGAAGCCCCACCCGCCTCCTACACCGAGTGCGGCCGCTGCCACGACCCGGTGCCCCGGCCGGGCATCTGCCGCGCCTGCGCGGGCCTCGGCACGAGAACCGTCGCGGTCGGCAGCGGGGCCCGGGCCACCCCGAGGGGCGTGGCCCGGGCGCGCGCGGCCCTGCGTGGGCGGCCTCAGCCGGCCTGAGGCAGGCCGTTACGGGCGGGTGCCCGGTGCGTCGACGAGGGCTCGGCGGAGGACGGCCGTCTGGCCGGTGACGTCGCCCTTCTTGGGGTCCAGCCAAGGTGAGCCCAAAAGGGGCACTGGGATGATCGTGGGGGCCTGAGGCCGCATCTTCGGCTGTACCACTGGGGATAGGTCTGTGTCCCGGGTTCCGCTTGCGAGCACCAAGCCCTACAGCCCCGGGCGACGAGCCGGGGATCCGCGCCGCTGCTCGTCGGCGCGCGGATCCCCGCCCGCCAGTATCCCGCCTGTGGCCCCGGACACTGACCTCAGTCCAGCGCCGCCAACGCATCGACCAGCAGCCGCCCCTGGCCGGCTCCCCTTCGGAGCAGGACGGAGGCCACGGTGTGCAGTTCGCCCCAGGCGTGCGGCCGGCCCACCTCGGAGGCGTCGGCGAGCACACCGAGCGCGCAGGTCAGGGCCTGTTCGGCTTCGCCCGCTCCGGCGTAGGCGTGGGCCAGGCAAGCCCCGTGCCAGGCGCGGTCGCGGCGGTAGGCGGCGTCGAAGCCGTCCAGGCCGACGCGCAGGTTGTCCACCGCGCTGGCCCAGCGGCCCAGGTGCAGCTCGGCCATGCCGCGCTGGGCGGCGAACCAGGACTCGCCGTAGAAGTACAGCCACGGCGGGGCGTCGGTGGTGGCGGTGATGATCCGCTGGGCTTCGTCCAGCCGCCGGTAGGCGCCGGCCGCATCCCCGTCCAGGGCGTGCCCGCGCCCGGCCATCTGCAGCGCCATCGCGCGGGTCGCGTCGCTGGCGCCCGGCGTGGCCGCGGCGGCCTCCCCGAGCCGGGTGCAGCGCCGGCCGTTGCCCTGCGACCACGCGAGGTGGGCCTTCATGCTCATGGTGGTGGCGGCCATGTCGCCGTACCCGGACTCCAGCGCCCAGTCGTAGGAACGGTCGAACCAGCCCAGCGCCGCAGGCGCGTTGTCCTGGTCCTGCGCCAGCCAGGCCAGGAACTGCGCGTATTCCGCCAGCACCTTCACCAACCGGTCGGCCAGCGGCCCGCGCGCCTGGTCGTAGAGCTTGGCGACCTCGGCGAACTGGGCGGTGACCACGCCGTTCATGACCCGCGACCCGAGGGTGTCCTCGGCCCGGCGGTGCTCGGCGAGCAGGCGCTCGACCGCGTCCAGCGACGCCGTGTCCAGCCGCATCCCGCTCTTCACCCGGGTCAGCCGGTCGGTCTCGGGGTCGGCGACGACGCCGGGCAGCACCAGCGAGGGCAGCGGCAGCTCCTCAATGCCGCTGGTCAGCAGCTCGGCCGGCACCCGCAGTCCGGTGATGATCCGCTGGCGGACCTCGACCGAGGTCACCTCCCGGCGCCGGTTCTCGATCGCGGACACGTCCGGCTGGGCGAGGCCGACCAGGGCGCCGAGCGCGCTCTGGCTGCTGCGGGTCAGCGCCCGCCACCGTTTGAGCACCGCCGGCCAGTCCTCGGCCGCCACGGCGGCCCGCAGGTCCGGGTGCGTCCACACGTCCAACTCCTGGTCCACCCACGAAATATAGGGCCGTCCTATAGGGCGGTGGGGCTGGTTCGGCAACCCACCACCCCCCACAGTGGACCCACCGCCCGGCGCGCAGGACCAAACCGATCCCCCTCGGCGTTCCGTGGAACGCGCCGGGCGGCACCACGACTTCGAGGAGCCCGCGATGACCAGCACGCCGCCCGCCGTCACCGAGTCGGACCCGCTGCTGACCGGCCGGCACTCCTGGGGGATCTGGGTCGCAGACCTGGACGGCAACGAGGTCTTCGTGGAGAACCAGCAGCGGGCCGCCCGGCGCCGCTCGGTCCTGGCCCAGATCGCCGCTGCCCGCAGGCGGCGCCGGCTCGCAGGGCGGCGCTGACCGGCACCACCTCGCACGAGGAGACGGAGGAGCACCGATGCACAGCCTGATCGCCAGCCCGTTCCTGGAAGACCACCTGATCGTGCGGCCCGGCGCCCGGGGCGGCCTCATGCTCCCGCCCGAGCGCTACGAGGACCTGCGCGCCCACGACCCGGCCGCCACCGCTCCGGCCTGGCTCACCGAGGCGGTGGCCGGCCAGTGGCCCGACCTGGACACCGCCGGTCCGCTCGGCGACTTCCTGATGGTCCGCCAGCCCTCCACCTGGGGCTACTCGCGCGCCAGCTGGGAGATCAACCTCGGGTGCAACTACAAGTGCAAGCACTGCTACCTCGGCCTGAAGGTCAACTCCGGGATGCCGCTGGCGGACAAGCTCGCCTGCCTCAACGTGATGGCGGAGGCCGGGGTGCTGTGGCTGCAGATCACCGGCGGCGAGCCGACCGTGGACAAGGACTTCATCGCCTCCTACCGGGCCGCGTATGCGCTCGGCATGATGATCACCGTCTCCACCAACGCCTCGCTGCTGTGGCGCCAGAACCTGCTGGACCTGTTCGCCGAGTGCCCGCCCTACCGGGTCACGGTGTCGATGTACGGCGCAACCAAGGCCAGCTACGACGAGCTGACGCAGCGCCAGGGCGCCTGGGACCTGTTCGTCCAGGGCATGAACGCCGCCCGCCGCGCGAAGCTGCCGCTGCGGATGAGCGTGATCGTCACCGAGGACAACGCCCACGAAGAGCAGGCCATGATCGCGCTGTGCGAGGGCTGGGGGCTGGAGTACAACGTCTTCACCAACATGACCCCCACCATCTACGGCGGCGGCGAGGTGCTGACCGCGCAGTCCAAGGAGCACCTGCGGATGCGCAAGCCGTTCGGCGGCTGCAACGCCGGCCACACCTTCTTCCATACCGACCCGCACGGGCTGGTGTCCATCTGCAAGATCGGCCGCGACGACCAGATCAGCCTCCCCGCCGAGGGGATCGACGGCCTCGCCCGGCTCGGCGCCATCGCCGACCGCCTCATGCTTCGCACCGGTGGCTGCTCCGGCTGCCAGCTCTCCGGCACCTGCACCGTGTGCCGGCCGCTGGCCAAGCACTACCAGGAGGCGAAGGCACCACTCGGTTCCTACTGTCAGCACGGCTTCCAGAAAGCAGGGTGAAATGACCGCTGTCGCTGTCGAACCCAGCACCAGCCGCCCCTCCCCGGGCGACGGCCTGCCCTACCTGACCCGGCCGATCCTGGCCCCCAGCGCCCCCGTCACCTCGATCATCCCGGTCGCTGACCTGGACGACGTGATGGACAGCGTGAAGTGCTCCTGCAACGCGGGCGACGACAACCCCCACTGACCGAACCCGGTCACTTCCGCTCAGGCCCCGGCAGCTTCGCGCCGGGGCCTGACCCCTGCCCGCCGGGCGAGTAGGGTGCGGGTATGGAGCTGTCCTGGGACCTGCTGCACCCCGTGATGTCCGCGCCGTACCTGCCGACACTGGGGCCCCTGCACCCCGACGCCCTCAGCGCCGACCTGCTGGCCGACCTGTTGTCGGTCGCCGGCACCGGCGAGTTCCTGCCCCACGACAAGGACCGCCGCTGGTCCGAGCGCAAGGACGAACAGCTCCTCGTCGGCGACGTACACCAGGATCGGCTCCGATCCCTGATCCCCACCCTCACCGGCCGCGGCGTCCTGCGCGTCCACCTCTACGGCGACCCCGGGCACCGCCCGGAGGCGATGGAGACCGCGGCCAAGCTCGCCGCCCTCCACGACGCCAGCAGCACCCGGGTGGTCTGGTTCCAGGCCGACCCGGACCCGGTCGCCGTCTCCACCCGCGTCCAGCTCCGCACCTTCGGCTTCGACCGGCCGGCCCTGCCGGTCGGCGGGATCGAGCACCTGGACGCGCTGCCCGAGCCCGTGCGCGCCACCTTCGGCGCCTTCGCCGAGAAGCTGGCCGGCGAGGGCTTCGCCTTCCTGCACTCCCGGGTCGACAGCGTCGGCCCCGTGCTGACCGCCGTCCGCGACGACCGGGTGGTGGGCGCCATCGGCCCCATGGAGACCATGCCCGACCCGATCGGGCGGGCCCGGCTGCTGCCGCAGTACTTCGGCGTCCTGCCCGAGTACCGCGGCCTCGGGCTCGGCCGCCGGCTGTGGCGCGCGGCCATGCACTGGGGCGGTACCAACGGCGCCGACTACCAGCTCCTGCAGACCACCGCCGGCGGCGCCTCCGACCGGCTCTGCCAAGCCGAAGGACTCGCCGACCTCGGCTTCGTCTGCACCACCACGGTCGGCGGCTCCTGAACAACCGGCTCCGGACACCGGTCCAAGCTGGGCATCCTGGCCCGACCGCCATCCCATCAAGATCACCCCACTGCCCCTTTTGGACTCAGCTTGGCCGGACCCCTTCTTGGCGGTCGTGCCGTCGGTGAGGGCCACGGTGCGCTCGCCGAGGAAGGCGTAGTCGGCGCGGTCGAGGATCCACTGAACCCGGACCCGTCCGCCGCTGTCCGTCCGCGCGACCGCGACGCCCGCCGCCACGGCGCCGACACCCCCACCACCGCCCGGCAGGTCTGACCCCGCCCCCGTGCCGTTTGTCAGTGCCGGCCGCCATGATTCCCCCATGACCGAGACCGCCGCCCCGCTCACCTCGCCGTCCGCGTACGCCGACGCCGTCACCGCCGCCGTGCAGGCCGCCGCCGCGTACTACGCCGACGGCTCCACCCCGCTCGGGGACGACGAGTACGACGCCCTGCTGCGCGACATCGCCGCGTACGAGAGCGCCCACCCCGGCGAGGTGCTGCCCGAGTCGCCGACCGGCAAGGTGGCCGGCGGCGCCGCCACCGGCGACGTCCCGCACAGCGTGCCGATGCTCTCCCTGGACAACGTGTTCTCCGCCGAGGAACTGGAGTCCTGGGCCGCCGGTCTGGAGCGGCGCCTGGGCCGGCCCGTCGCCGCCTGGTGCGTGGAGCCCAAGCTCGACGGCCTCGCCGTCGCCGCCCGCTACCGCGCCGGGCGCCTGCAGCAGGTGATCACCCGCGGCGACGGCCTGGCCGGCGAGGACGTCACCCACGCCGCCGACGCCATCCTCGGCCTGCCCGCCGAACTGACCGAGCCCGCCGACATCGAACTGCGCGGCGAAGTCCTGCTCACCCAGAGCCAGTTCGAGCACGCCAACCGGGTGCGCGCCGACCACGGCGCCACCCCCTTCGCCCACCCCCGCAGCGGCGCCGCCGGCACCCTGCGCGCCAAGGACCGCCCCTACCGGATCGAGCTGACCTTCTTCGCCTACGACGCCGTCGGCCCCGGCGACCTCGCCCACAGCGCCCTGCTGGAGCACCTCGCCGCCCTCGGCGCCCACACCGCCGCCGCCACCGCGGCCGCGCCGCGGCACTGCGCGGACATCGCCGACGTCCAGCGTCGGATCGACGAGATCGCCGCCCTGCGCGCCGAACTGCCCTTCGGGATCGACGGTGTGGTCGTCAAGGCCGACCTGGCCGCCGACCGCGCCGAGGCCGGCTCCGGCTCGCGCGCGCCGCGCTGGGCGGTGGCCCGCAAACTGGCCGCCCAGCACAAGGTCACCCGGCTGCTGGAGGTCGAGTGGAACGTCGGCCGCACCGGCATCATCGCCCCGCGCGCCGTCCTCGAACCGGTCGTCATCGACGGCGTCACCGTCACCTTCGCCACCCTGCACAACCCCGCCGACATCGAACGGCGCGGGCTGATGATCGGCGACCAGGTCTTCGTCTACCGCGCCGGCGACGTCATCCCCCGGGTGGAGGCCCCCGTCCTCGACGCCCGCACCGGCGACGAGCAGCCGATCGTCTTCCCCGAGGCCTGCCCGCGCTGCGGCGACGCCATCGACACCACCGAACAGCGTTGGCGCTGCATACGCGGCCGCAACTGCCAGGCCGTCGCCTCCGTCCTCTACGCGGCCGGCCGCGACCAGCTCGACATCGAGGGCCTCGGCGGCACCCGCGCCGTCCAACTCGTCGAAGCCGGACTCGTCGCCGACCTCGCCGACCTGTTCACCCTCACCCGCGAGCAGCTGCTCACCCTGGACCGGATGGGGGAGACCAGCGCCGACAACCTGCTCGCCGCGATCGCCACCGCCCGCACCCAGCCGCTCAACCGGGTCTTCTGCGCCCTCGGCATCCGCGGCACCGGACGGACCATGTCCCGCCGGATCGCCGCGCACTTCGGCAGCATGACGGCGATCCGGGCCGCCGACGCCGAAACCCTGGCAGGCGTCGACGGCATCGGCACCGAGAAGGCCCGCGTCGTCGCCGCCGAACTCGCCGACCTCGCCCCGCTGCTGGACCGCCTCGCCGACCTCGGCGTGGGCACCGCCGTCACTGCCCCGACGGCCCCCGCCGCGGCGCCGGGGGAGAGCGGCACCACCGAGGCGGGCCCGCTGGCCGGCGAGGCCGTGGTCGTCACCGGCAGCATGACCGGCGCCCTCGCCGACCTCTCCCGCAACCAGATGAACGAACTGATCGAAGGCGCCGGCGGCAAGGCCTCCTCCTCCGTCTCCAAGCGCACCACCCTCCTGGTCGCGGGCGAGAAGGCCGGCTCCAAGCGTGCCAAGGCCGAGGAACTCGGCATCCGCATCCTCACCCCCGAGGAGTTCGCCACCCTGGTGGCCTCCCACCTCCCCGCCTGACGCCCCGGGCCCCGGCCGCACCGCCCGAGGGTCCGGCCCCGCGGGGCCGGACCCTCGCGCTCACCCGGCGGTGCCGGGCGGTCCGGCGGACTGCGCCGGTTCGGCGGGTTCGGCGGACTCCACGAGGCGGAACACCCCGACCTCCCAGCCGAACCCGACCACCAGCCGGTCCGCCGCGGCCGTGGCCAGCGCGCCGACCGGCAGCGGCAGCACCAGGTCGGGGCCGACCGGGGCGAGGGTGGCCAGGTCCCAGGTCCGGACGGTGCCGTCGTCGCCGCCGGTGACGAGGACCGGGCGGCCCGCGACCCGGGCGGTGGCCAGCGCGGGGGTGTCGTCCTCGGAGGCGCGCAGGGGCGGGCCGAGCAGGGCGCGGGTGGCCAGGTCCCAGACGTGCACCAGGCCGTCGTCGCGGGCCGCCGCGACGACCGGGCGGCCGTCGACCACCGCCGTGGCCAGCGCCTCGACGACCGGCCCGTCGCGCTCGTCGTCGTCGTCCCAGTCCTCCTCGCCATCCGCCTCGTCCGAGTCCGACGCCTCGTCGTCCCCGCCGCGCGGTGAGGCGCCCGGCAGCTCGATCGGCTCGCCGAGCGGGGCGCCGGTGGCGAGTTCCCACACCCGCAGCGTCACCTCGTCCGCGGTGACGGCGACCGGCCGGCCGTCCAGCACCGCCGTGGCCACCGCGCTCACCTCGGAGTCGTGCCCGGCCAGCGGCCCGTGGAGGACCTCCCCGGCGGCGAGGTCCCAGACCCGGACGAGGCCGTCGGCGCTCCCGGTGACGGCGAGCGGCCGGCCGTCGAGAACCGTCGTCGCCACGGCGCCCACGGTGTCGTCGTGGGCCAGCGGCGAGCCCGCCGACTCCCCGGTGGCCGGATCCCACCGCCGGACCGCCTTGTCGTACGGCTCGACGGTGAGCACCATGGGCCGGTCCCCGACCACCGCCGTCGCCACCGCCTCCACCGGCTCCCCGGACTCGGCGAAGGGCGTGTCCACCTCGGCGCCGGTGGCCAGGTCCCACAGGCGCACCGAGCCGTCCCGGGCGGTGCTGACCACCAGCGCCCTGCCGTCGAGTTCGACCGTCGCCGCGGCGGTCACCTCGTCGCCGTGCCCGGGCCGCGGGTCGCCCACGGAGCCGCTGTCGACAGCCGGGTCCCAGCGGTGCACCCGGCCGTCGTCGGTGCCGACGAGCACCACCGTCCGTCCGTCCGGCGTCACGGTCGAGGCCAGCGCCCGGGTCCGGCCGTGGGGCCCGGCGAAGGCCTGGGCGAACTGCCGCCCGCCGACCGGGTCCCACAGCCGCACCATGCCGGAGTCGTCGCTGACGGCGACCGCCGCCCCGGCCCCGGTGGCCACCGCCGTGACCGCCTGCGGCCACTCGTGCGCGGCGACGAGTCGCTCGCCCACCGGGCGGGCCGTCGCCAGGTCCCACAGGCCGGTCGTGCCGTCCCAGGCGCCGACGGCCACGGCCGGGCGGCCGTCGACGTCCACCACGGCCAGCGCCTGCACCGCGCCGCCCCCGGTCTTCACCGGCGGCAGGAACTGACGCCCCTTCGCGAGGTCCCACACCCGTACGACCCCCTGGAAGTCGCCGGTCAGCGCCACCGGCCGGCGCAGCACCACCGTCGTCACCAGCGCCGTTGGCCGGGCCGCCCGCGGGTTGGCGGGGGCCGGGGCGCGCATCGGCTTGCCGACCGGCTGCCCGGTGGCCAGGTCCCAGACCCGCACGCTGAGGTCGTCGCCGCAGGTGACGGCCACCGCACGGCCGCGCACCACCGCCGTGTCCACGCCGGTCACCCAGTCGAAGTGCCCGGCCAGCGGAAAGTACAGCAGCCGGCGTGTCGTCAGGTCCCAGACCCGTACGGTCTCGTCGGTCCCGGCCGACACCGCCACCGCCCGGCCGTCCAGCTCGGCCGCGGCCACGGCGCGCACCTGCCCGGTGTGGTCGGCCATCGGCTCGCCGACCGCCTCGCCGGTGGCCAGGTCCCACAGGCGCACGGTGCCGTCGTTCCCGCCGGTGACCACGACCTCGCGGCCGTCCACCGGCACCGGGACGGCGGCGAGCGCCGACACCCCCCTCCTGTGGCCGGCCACGCTCCAGCGGCAGCCGCCCAGTTGGCCGCCGCTGGCCCACTCGGCGCGCCGGCGCGGGAAGCGCTCGTCCGCCACCGGGACGGCCTCGATCCGCGCGGCCAGCTTGCCGTCCCCGTACCGGAGGGCGTCCAGCGCCAGCAGCTCGCGGCGCACCGCGGGGCCGGCCTCCCGGTGGCGGTGGGAGGAGGCCTCGTACACCGCGGCGCCCACCCGCCCGAAGCCCCACGCCTCGGGGAGCAGGGCCAGCACGGTCGCCGGATCGGCGTTCACCAGGAACGCGCCGTCGGCGAACGGGATGGAACCCAGGTAGACCGCGACGGAACGGCGCAGCTCGGGATCCGGGCCCCGGGCGGCGCGCAGCCACAGCTCCACGGCCTCCCCGACGTCGCCGTCCTCGCTCACCATCACCCCGAGCCGCTCCTCGGCGAGCTGACGGTAGGGCTCGATCTCCGTGGTGACCGCGCCGCGCAGCAGCCGGTGGGCCTCGGCCCGGTCGCCGTCGAAGCGCGCCTGGTCGGCCGCGTCGATCGCCGCCGCGACCTCGACCAGGGCCTCGGCCACCCGCGGGGGCAGGGAGGACAGGTCCACCAGCTCCCCGGGGCGCGCCCACGCCCTGCGGTCCTCGTCGACGGGCCGCACGGGCACGTCCTGCCCGGCGCGCTCGCGGCGGCCGCCGAGCAACCGGCCTATCCAGCCGCGGTGTTCCCTCGAGCCGGCCATCAACTCTCCCCACTCCCGTACCGAATCCGACCCACCCTACCCACTCGGCCCGACCCGCCCACGGGCCTTACTGCGGAGTGCCGTTGGCGGCGAGACGGGCGCTCATGTCCGCGTGGGCGCGCCGGGAGTGGGCGTTGGCCGGGTCGTGGACGAGCCGCAGGTAGTCGTAGAGGATCCGCACGCACTCGTCCCGGGTGCCGCACGGCGCGTCGGGGGCCAGGCCGAGGCGCCCGGTGACCTCCATCAGGCTCCCGTCGTCCGTGGCGTACACCGGGTGCCAGACGAGCCGCACCGCGGGGTCGAGCGCCATGACCACGCGCAGCTGCGGCACCTCCTGCGCGATCAGGACGCTGTCCGGGTCGTACGCCCGCAGGAAGATGTGGACGGGGCCGCGGGCGCGGCTCACGAAGGCCTTGGACAGGACGTTCCACATCGGCGTCTTGAGCATCCAGTCCGGGGTCAGGGTCAGCCGGTCGACCACCCCGCCGAAGGCGGTGGCCTCCAGCGGGGTGTGGCCCTTGCCGCGGGCGTAGTCGCTGAGCTCCCGACCGCCCGACCACAGGGCCAGCGTCGGCGTGTCGATCTCCAGGTGGTCGCCGACGACCCTCACCAGCTCCTGGTACCAGCTGTTCGACGCGCGGTGGTCGCGCTGGGCCTGGCGCTCGGTGAACCCCGCCATGGCCTCGTCGTTGAGCTGCCCCTGCTCCGCGATGCCGCCGAGGACGAGCTGCCAGGCGATCTCCGTGACGTCCCGGGAGAAGCCCGCCCGGGCCATGTCCTCGCGGAACGTGCCCCACTCGCCGTGCGAGACGGGGTCGGCGGCGTGCGCTCTCGCCTGCTCCCTGACCCCGGGATCCTCCAGGCGCTGCAGCCGGCGCGTCACGGCCGCGTTGCCCACCGTCCGCTGGAGGGCGGCGAGTTCGGCGGGGTGCGGGGCCCGCCCGGGAACGGCGGGCGCCGGGGCCGCGCCCCGCGCCGCACGCCTCCTCGGCGCGGCCCCGGGCGTCGGCGCCGCCGAGCCCCTCACGGTCTCTCGCACGCTCCCGGCCCTCCTCCGTCACCGCCCGGCCCGCCGACCCTACGCCCCCGGCACGGCCCCCGCGAGGGCCGGAAGGGCAGCCCCGGGGCACCGGCCGGCCGCCCCACCGGCCGCCCGCCCAGCAGGGCGCAGGACCAGGAACCGACGGCCGCCCGCCCCGCGGGACGTAGGACCAACAGCCGATGGCCACCCGCCCCGCACCCCGGTGGAATGTCCGGATGAACCACGCACCGCACCCCGGGCAGCCGCCGGCCGGCCTCACCGCGGCCCAGCGCTCCGCCTACCTCGACCGCATCGCCCTGCCCGACCCCGGAACCCCCTCCCCGCAGGCCCTCGCCCGGCTCCAGCTCGCACACCTGCGCACCGTCCCGTTCGAGAACCTGAGCATCCACCTCGGCGAACACGTCGACCTCGACCCCGACGCCCTGCAGGAGAAGGTCGTCGCCCGCCGCCGGGGCGGCTTCTGCTACGAACTCAACGGAGCCTTCGCCCAGTTGCTCACCTCACTCGGCTACCGGGTGAGCCTGCTGGCCGCCCGCGTCTTCGACGGCGAACGCCTCGGCCCGCCGTTCGACCACCTCGCCCTGCGGGTCGACCTCGACGAGCCGTGGCTGGTCGACGTCGGCTTCGGCCGCTTCAGCCGCCACCCGCTGCGCCTGGACGAACGCGGCGAACAGGCCGACCCCGACGGAGCGTTCACCCTCGTCCCGACCGGCGGGCACGGCGACCTCGACGTCCTGCGGGACGGCACACCGCAGTACCGCCTGGGCCCGCGCCCGTACGAACTCGCCGACTTCGCCCCGACCTGCTGGTGGCAGAGCACCTCGCCGCACTCCCACTTCACCCGCTCGACGACCTGCTCCCTGCTCACCGCGGACGGCGGCCGGGTGACCATCAGCGGCGGCCGCCTGATCACCACCACCCCGGCCGGCGGGCGCACCGAGCGGACCCTCACCGACGACGAGGCCCTCACCGCCTACCGCACCCACTTCGGGATCGCACTGGACAGCCTCCCGGCCCTGCCGACCCTCCCGGACTGAGCGCCCGCCGCCCGCCGTCTGCCCGTGGCGAATCCGCTGCGGGCAGAGACGGGGCGTCCGGAGGTCTTCCCGGGCCGACAGTGGAGTCGACGGCAACCCCCGTTCCGACGAGGAGAGGTCAGATGACTCCACCCACCACGCACCCGCCCCGCGCGGCGGACGGCGACACCCCGCCCAGCGCCTTCGACGACCACCTCGCGGCGCAGCTGCTCGCCCAGCGGATCGTGCTGCTCGGCACCCAGGTCGACGACGTGTCGGCGAACCGGGTGTGCGCGCAGCTGCTGCTGCTGTCGGCCGAGGACCCGCGCACCGACATCTGCCTGTACGTCAACAGCCCCGGCGGGTCGGTCAGCGCGGGCCTGGCCGTCTACGACACCATGCGGCTCATCCCGAACGACGTCTCGACGCTGGCGATGGGCTTCGCCGCCAGCATGGGCCAGTTCCTGCTGACCGCGGGTGCGCCCGGCAAGCGGTTCGCGCTGCCGAACGCGCGGATCATGATGCACCAGCCCTCGGCGGGCATCGGCGGCACCGCCGCGGACATCGAGATCCAGGCGGAGAACCTCCAGTTCACCAAGCGGGTCATCGAGCGGATCACCGCCGAGCACACCGGGCAGAGCGAGCAGACCATCGCGCGCGACGGCGACCGGGACCGCTGGTTCACCGCCGAACAGGCCAGGGAGTACGGGCTCGTGGACAAGGTGGTGGAGTCGGTCGCCGACATCCGCCCGGCCGCCGCCCGCCGACGGATCGGACTGTGACATGGGCTCGTACACGGTTCCCTACGTCATCGAGCGCACCGCGCAGGGCGAGCGCACCTACGACGTCTTCAGCCGGCTGCTGAACGAGCGGATCATCTTCCTCGGCACCGAGATCGACGACGGCGTCGCCAACGTGGTCATCGCCCAACTCCTGCACCTGGAGGCGGAGAACCCGGAACGCGAGATCTCGATCTACCTCAACTCGCCCGGCGGATCGTTCACTTCACTGATGGCGATCTACGACACCATGACCTTCGTGCAGGCGCCGATCTCCACCTTCTGCGTCGGCCAGGCGGCCTCCACGGCCGCGGTCCTGCTGGCTGGCGGGGACCCGGGGCGGCGCTTCGTGCTCCGCCACGCCCGGGTCCTGCTCGGCCAGCCCGCCAGCGGCGGCCGGCAGGGGACGGTCTCCGACCTCAGCCTCGCGGCCAAGGAGATGGTCCGCATCCGCGCGCAGGTGGAGGAGGTCCTCGCCCGGCACACCCGCCACGACCCGGCGACGCTGCGCGCGGACATGGACCGGGACAAGGTGCTCACCGCCGAGGAGGCCGTCGCGTACGGCATCGCCGACCGGGTACTGGACCGGCGGCACGCGCCCGCCTGACCCGCACGCACCCGCAGGACCCGGCCGGACCCGCGTTCGGCCGGGTCCGGCCGGGGCCGGTCAGACACCCCATGTCGTTGGGTGTCAAGCGGCGAGGGCTTGGGCGTGGTGCGACCAGGCGGTTGCCTCGTCGTAGAGGGTGCGGGTTTTGAGGCAGCCGTGGAGTATGCCGACCAGGCGGTTGCCGACCTGCCTCAGGGCGGGGTTGTAGCCGGCCTCGCGGGCGCGCTGCTTGTCGTAGTAGGCGCGGGCGCCGGGCGAGGCCCGCAGGGCGGAGAACGCCTGCGTCTGCAGCGCGTTCGCGAGCCGGTTGTTGCGGACGTAGCGGGCCTGGACGGTGTGGCTCTTGCCGGAGGCCCTGGTGAC